>JAYVAZ010000455.1:0-10423 GCA_043750675.1 Pseudobdellovibrionaceae bacterium
TTTAGATGTTCGTAATACATACTTTCTTCTTGGATTTTACTGCGCTGATATTGAGTCTCCATCGCACCCAATACGCCGCCACGCTCGCTGATTTTAGAAAATTCAGCCAGAACAGCTTCTTCAACCATCTCGGTCATCTCTTCCATAAAATAAGAACCCTGCAAAGGATTTTCATTTATCGTCTGGCCCAATTCACGATTGATAATTAATTGAATTGCCATTGCACGACGAACGCTGGCTTCCGTTGGGGTTGTGATCGCTTCATCAAAAGCATTTGTATGTAAACTGTTGCAATGATCGTTAATCGCGATCAACGCCTGCAAAGTAGTCCGAATGTCATTGAAATCAATTTCCTGCGCATGCAACGAGCGCCCACTAGTTTGAATATGATATTTTAATTTTTGGGATCGGTCATTTCCCTTATATAATTCCCGCATAGCAATCGACCAGATTCGGCGTGCCACGCGACCTAACACCGTATATTCCGCATCTAACCCATTGGAAAAGAAAAAAGATAAATTGGGTGCGAAGTCATCAATACTTAAACCGCGATTCAAATAATATTCAACAAAGGTAAAACCATTGGAAAGAGTAAACGCCAGCTGACTTATCGGATTCGCACCCGCTTCAGCGATGTGATAACCCGAAATACTGACCGAATAAAAGTTTTTTATCTGGTGGTCGACAAAATACTTTTGAATGTCGCCCATCATTTTCAAGGCAAAATTAATTGAAAAAATACAAGTGTTCTGGCCCTGATCTTCTTTTAAAATATCCGCCTGTACAGTTCCACGCACTTGTTTTAACGTCCAATTCTTCAACTCAATGTATTCGGCTTCAGTTAAAGAACGACCTAACTCTTTTTGTTTCTTTTCCACCTGCTGATCAATTGCGGTATTAAAATAAAAAGCTAAAATCATTGGCGCAGGACCATTAATGGTCATACTGACGCTGGTATTGGGCGAACACAAATCAAACCCCTCATACAAACGCTTCATATCGTCTAAAGAACAAATGCTGACACCAGATTCTCCGACCTTCCCGTAAATATCGGGCCGGCTATCGGGATCTTGTCCATACAAAGTAACACTATCGAATGCAGTCGACAATCGATGTGCCTTTTCGCCTTTGCAAAGGTAGTGAAATCTTTTATTGGTTCTTTCAGGTGGACCTTCCCCAGCAAACATTCTTTTAGGGTCTTCATCTTCTCGTTTTAAAGGAAAAACGCCCGCCGTAAAGGGAAATTCGCCTGGAACATTTTCCAGTTTTAAAAAACTAAAACGATCTCCCCAGTCCGAAAGTTTTGGGAAACTAATCCGCGGAATTTTTAGTCCACTCAAACTTGTTTTTTTCAAAGATTGCTTAAATTCTTTATCGCGAACTTTAAAAACTAAAAAATCTTCTCGGTAAAGTGCTGCCGTTTGATCCCAATTTTCCAAACGCTGGATTTCATCTGCCGTAAAAGAGGACTTTTTTTCAAGGAGTAATTTTTCAATATCCCCCAACTTAACCATTTTTTTTGCAGTCTCTAATGCATTCCAATCGCGTGCTTTTTCAGCCAAATCTTCGGTACGCTTTTTATATTTCCGAATTGTACTAACGATTTCATTTAAATATCCTTGGCGTTCAGAAGGAATGATCGAATGCTCTTCTGCTGACAAGATTTTATTTTTAACCTCAGCTGCAATCGTCCAATAATCTTTTATGCCTGCCTGCGCCTGTTTTTCGTTCAGGATCTCGCAAAGTTTGAAGAAAAGCTTATTAACACCGCCATCATTAAACTGCGCCGCCTGCGTTAAAAACACCGGAACTTTTACGTCATGATCAAAAATTTTACGCGAACGTTTGTACTGTTTTGCAACATCACGTACAGCATCCAAGGCACCGCGACGATCGGCCTTGTTAACCGCAATTAAATCAGCAAAATCGATCATATCGATTTTTTCCAACTGTGACTGCGCACCAAAATCCGAAGTCATGACATACATAGAAATATCAGAAACTTCGGTGATCGCCATATTGCCTTGACCGATACCCGACGTTTCCGCAATGACCAAATCAAAGTTAAGTTTTTTAACTGCCTGAAGAACTTGCGGTAAACTATCGGCTATTTCTTTACCCGAACCTCGTGATGCCAACGAGCGCATATAAGCCCGACCGCGAGACAACGAGTTCATTCGAATTCGATCGCCTAAAAGCGAACCTCCGGTTTTACGTTTACTCGGATCGACGCAAATAACAGCGACTTTTTTGTCCGGGTAAACATGAATAAATCGCTGCACCAATTCGTCAATCAAACTAGACTTACCGGCTCCGCCGGTACCGGTAATTCCCAAAACTAAAGTGTTCTGCGACGTTTTAGCAAAATCGGCAAGATTAAATTTCTTTAAGGCGACTTGGAAAGCCGACTCATTATTTGAAGAATATAAATCGGAGTGATTCTCTACTTCCGTTAAATATTTCCCGATCTGAAAACTAGGCAATTTATCTTCTATTGGAACGATATCTTTTTTAGCCGAAGACGAATTTTTTTGTTGGTTTAAATCGAAATCGCATTTCCGAATGATCATTTCGATCATTCCTTCTAATCCCAGTTTTCGTCCATCATCTGGATGAAATATTTGTGCAATCCCATAGTTTTCCAGCTCGCGCTTTTCATCATGCACAATTACGCCGCCACCACCGCCAAAAATCTGAACGTATCCGGCCCCATAAAAATCCAAAAGATCCTTCATGTACTTGAAGTACTCCATGTGTCCACCCTGATAAGAGCTGATACACACGCCTTGAGCACCTTCCTGCAAAACCGCTTTGACCACGTCAGAAACAGATCGATTGTGGCCCAAGTGAATGACTTCGGCTCCGAAATCTTGAAGAATTCTTCGCATGATATTTATGCTGGCGTCATGTCCATCAAATAAAGCAGCAGCGGTAACAATACGAATAGGATTTTTTGCAAGATACATATTATTTACTTTCCAATAAAACGAGGTTTTCGTTTTTCTAAAAATGCGGTCGTGCCTTCTTTTGAATCTGTGGTTGTAAATATTTCTGCGAATTGCCGCGATTCGATTTTTTCACTTTCCAATATATTTAAATTCAAACAAATATCTACCGACTTTTTTGCAAACTGCACGGCGATAGGGCTTTTTTCGCAAATCAATTGTGTGATTTTTTTAACGTCTACGTCCAGATCGGCCGGAGTCGCCGAAACCTTTTGCACAAACCCCGCAGAAAATGCTTCGGCCGCAGTAAGGCTGATTCCCGAAAAGATCATCTGTTTAGCGCGCTGAACACCTACTGCACGGGCCAGACGAAAAGTTCCGCCAAATCCTGGAATTAGGCCTAAACCTACTTCTGGTAAACCAAAACGGGCGTTTTCAGACGCGTAAATAAAATCACAGGCCAAGGCCAGCTCAAATCCCCCACCGAAAGCATATCCGTTTACCATTGCGACAACAGGCGAATTCAATTCGGACAACTGCCGTAAAACAGTCTGTCCACGTTTAGAAAAATCCCAGGCTTCGGATTGCGACATCTGCGCCATCTCTTTGATATCTGCACCTGCAATAAAAGATTTATCGCCGGCACCGGTGATCACAACTAAATAAAGATCTTCGGACGTCATTTTTTGCAGCCGCTGCATTTGGGATTGCAATTTAGTAAGCACATCACTATTCAGAGAATTCAAAGCTTCGGGGCGATTAATCGTAATTCTTGCGACTTTATTTTCTACATGTAATTGAACTGATTCGCTCATTATTTAACCTCGTAATTGTAAAACCCACGTTGCGTTTTTTTGCCCAACCAACCGGCCTCGACATATTTTACCAACAATGGGCAGGGTCGATATTTAGAATCGCCAAGTCCATCATAAAGAACATTCATAATCGCCAAACAAGTATCTAAACCAATAAAGTCAGCCAAAGTTAATGGCCCCATAGGCTGATTGGTTCCTAACTTCATTGCTTCATCAATTGATTTGGGATCAGCAATTCCTTCATGCAAAGTATACACGGCTTCATTAATCATCGGCATTAAAATACGATTTACGATAAATCCCGGCATATCTTTTTGTGACGGAACAAAAACCTTACCGACTTTTTCAGATAGTTCTTTGATTATATTAAAAGTTAAATCCGATGTCTGCAGTCCGCGAATACCTTCGACTAATTTCATTAAAGGAACTGGATTCATAAAATGCATTCCACAAACCTGTGCCGGGCGTCCGGTCGTGGCTGCAATTTTAGTGATTGAAATACTAGAAGTGTTAGTAACCAATAAAGCGTCTTTTTTTACGGTAGCATCTAATTCTTTAAAGATTTTTAGTTTCAGTTCAATATTTTCCGTTGCGGCTTCTATAACAACATCACAATCCTTTAGGTCTTGAATGGTCTCTGTTGTTTTAATACGGGCAAGCAACTGCGTTTTTTGATCTTCGGTAAGCAAAGTTTTTTTAATTAACCGATCACAAGATCCGGCAATTGTCTTAAGCCCATTCTGCAAAGAAGTCGCAGACACATCCATCATTACGGCTTCAATTCCGGCCTGACTGAGAACTTGGACAATTCCATTTCCCATTTGCCCAGCGCCTATAACCCCAACCTTTTTTACCTGTGCTAATGACTGAATCGACACGCAAATCTCCTTTAGTTAAACCCAAGTAAGATGACACAATCTGGATTTGAAGTCATTGCTATCTGAAGAAATTATTGAAGAATAGACGAATGAATTTTGAAGATTAGCTGCAGCTCATCATTTTGTGTTTCAAACAGCTCTTTGTTTTGCGTGTACCACAAACTAGTTGAGACTAATTTATATTGGTCGCTGACCAAAAAACCTACAGAACGATGTTCTGAGATGCTGTTTTTCGAGTAAAGGTCGGTTTGATTTTTTTCAATTCGGGTAACCAAACTTAAATCGCCGGTTAGATGGAAAGACAAATCGAAATGACCTGACGCGAAAGGAAACTTGTTCTCACCTTGGAGGTGATCTCCACGGCCAGATTCTAACAACACAAATACGTTTTTAGATTTGAAAAATACAGCCAATTGACCGTAACGCAACTTATTTTCCAAAGTAGGATCCATTGCAAATCCCAGCGCTGAAATAGCCGGTGCTTGTGCCGCAGTAGACAGACCTGTGGTCGCAGCGACCACTGCTGACAATTGTCCACCCCAACCATCCGAAGGTTCGTATAACCAAACTCCTGAAACCCACATTTTACCATCGGCATTCGTTGAAGATTCACCGTTATGAATGGTTAACGCAGTCATCAAATCATTTCGCTCAGAAATAAACTGCAATCCAAAGTCCCGGCGTGGAAAAATATCAAATCCAAACCATTTTGTTTGCGGCAACATCAACGACCATTCAGGGTGCGTCCCCTCATATCCGACCAAAGTAGGAACTAGACCAGCCCTTAGGTTCACGTAACTAGAACGGCCCTCGATCCAGGCTTCAACGATTGCAAAATCAGTAGATCTTTTTTCAAACCACAGCGCCGGCTTAACTAGGTCGTAACTTCCAATTTTAATCTGTGAAAATAAGGTTTCTTCCTTTTTCCATTCGAAGCCTAACCAAGATTCTTTTATCAGGAATCCACCGTTGTTTGGCTGTGTGAATTGCATTTGCGGGGATAGGGCATAATCGACAAATCGGAACTGGCCCATGTTTTCGATTTCGAAAAATGAAAAAGCATTCAATGCAAAAAAAACAGATGATAAAAAAAGACTTACTCTGACAAACGACATGGGTAACACTATTTTATTAAGCCTTTGCCGCCTTGGCTATATGAAATCGGCGATTTTGTGCTTTCTGGTCTTGTTGATTGTTTTCAAATCTTTTTATAATAAATAGGTGAAGCTTATTCCTAGACCAACACCTATTATTTTATCTGTTGTTTTGCTACTTTCAAGCACTGCGTTCGCAGCATACGACCGCGCTTCCATAGAATTTTACCGTTCGCCGCAAAGTGCGTTCCGTTCGGGCCAAGCTACAGAGTACGATTTGCTTTCTAAAAGAATTCGCGCCGAAAACATTTTCTCCTTTCTGGTCGAGTACCAAAACAAATCATATTGGGTTAACGGTATCGACATCGCAAGAGATCTAAGTTTAAGTACAAAAGTGACCGATGTTTTCAGTCACTTAACTTACAAAGTCATAGAACAAAAAGGCGCTTCAGTTTATGCCGAAGAAGAATCCAGTGGTAAAAGGCAATGGTTGGGTTTACAGAACCTGACGACCGTATCCACTGACCTGGGTTTAGCAATAAATCTTATTTCCACTCCCCTACGCGAACAACCTACCTGGAAATCAGAAACCTCAATCACCATTCCGGCGCAATCACAGGTGGAAATTTTAAAATTCGTCGACGATTGGATTATGGTCAAATTCAATTCCGGATCTTCAGTTATTGGCTATTTACCTAATCAAAATGTCGTTACTAAATTTGATTTCGCTCATCACATAATGACGGCCGATAAAGAATGGGTAGAAGTGAAATACCGCGAACATTGTTCTATGGTTACCGCAAAAAACAAACGCATTCATTTAAGTGAGGTTATTGCGGTTCAAACCACTCCTGATGTTGGTATTTCCTTGGTTCAAGATGATAGCAAAATGTTGGTTTACAGAGCACATCTGAAAATTAAAAAAACTCTACAGGAATCTTGGAATGTGAGTTCGTTTAAGGGCCACGGCGAAGTTTACTGGAAGTAAACTCAAAAATTAGCTACTGGAAGTAAACTCAAAAATTAGCTACTGGAAGTGACGATTCATTTCTGTAAAGACTTTTTCCTGCAACTGATACCGATCATTCAATTTAAATTCAGTCGTTTCAATCAAAGGTAAAAACTCGATAGTAATTTTGGAATGCCACTGATGTGTGTTCGGTAAAAGATCTTTTTTACCCAAAACTTCCCTGGCCCCTTTAATTACCACAGGCACAATAGGCATCTTACAATTGATAGCAAAAATAAACGGACCCGACTTGAACGGCTTTAACTTCTCTTCAGAATTTCGACCGCCTTCTGGCGCTAGGGCAAATTTTTCGCCTTTCGCAACGCGGGCTTCGGCATCTTGGTACACTTTAAAAACTTCTTCTCGGTTTTCCCGCGCAATGGGCAACGTTCCCGAAATCCTGAGGCCATAGGAAAATATCGGAATTTTATAAAGTTCTTTTTTTGCTCCGAAGCGAAGTCCGTTTACAGAGGCTGATAAAGAAAGAACATCAAATAAGCTGGTGTGATTAAATAAAAAAAGACTTCCCCGCTGCGGAATATTCTCGGCCCCAAGGATTTCTAATTCCACCCCATACAATTTTAAAGAGATGCGTGCCCAAGTCAAAGCCACTTTATCTTGAAACTCACGTGATTTTTTAGTTTTATCATTAAAAATAAATAGTAAGACAACACCCGTAATTAAAAAAGGGTAAAGGACCGATGCCACTAAAGATCTTAAAAAGTATAAGATTCGCATAGGCAAACTCACTTAACTTTCTTAGTCGGAAAAAGACGTTCCCTGGCCGCAGTAATCTGGCGATCTTTATAAGCCTGGTGATGACTTGGTCCTGATAGGATATTTTGATGCGATTCCATATCCATAATTTGTACTTCAAACGGATAAAAAAAACTAAATTCTTTTTTTGCGGATTCGTTTTTTACTTTTATTAGTTTTCGGCAAATAAATTTAATGAATCGATAATCTTCACCGGAAAAAGTATTCTCTTTTCGCAAAAAGGAAATACTTTCCCGATTTTCCAATAACTTTTGTTCCAATAATTGATTGATCTGTTCAGGATTCATTTGCTTGGACTTTGATTCTTCGATCACTGCCAAAAACAAATCCACCGGATACAAATTGTTCGAAGACTGATCTGGCATAATATGCGGGTAACTAATTAAATTATAATCCACTAAATATCTTACGACCCGAAACGAATCGTAAACATTATTAGTTACAAAACGAAATCCCAACTTATCAAACACACTCATTGCTAAGGCTGTTGGTTTCGCCAGTAATTTGATCACCGTGCTAGAGGAGGTTTTAAAAGGTTTCACTTCGAAGCCACTCAGGGCGATCATTTTTTCGGTACTGTTTTTTAAAAAAGTCGTGCCGGACGAACCTTCGTGATAAATGCTATCTTGAATAGGAGTTAAAATTTGTTTTTGAATCTCTTCCGAAAAAGTTGAAAACAAATCATTCTCGGCATGAGTAAAGACATGCATTACCCGCAAAAACGCACAAGCCCACTTTTGTTTGTCCGTGTCGTCACTATCCGAAGCCCATAACAGAAGATTGCGCAGATCATTCACGCCTTTGCTATCACGCATGACTTCTGGGATCTCAGCCAGTTTAAATTCTAACTTCTCAGTAATTAAAACCAAAGCCCGTCGGTAATAATACCAAAGGCGTTCCACATCTTTTTCTTGTGTAATATCGAATCCGTAACCTTGAACAAAAGCATCAGCTTCAGCCAGAGTGCGGATATTAAGTTTGGGCATATCCAATGCGGAAACCCCACCCACGACGGAATTTAAAACAGCTGCATCAAAATTAAAGCTTTGCCCCATGCTCAGTAATATTTATCCTCTTTGTACATATTTCAAGTAAATAACTCTTGGGTTTGCCGATAAGCTGCTGATACTTCTGTCCTTTTTTAGAGCACTCCAATAGTTGTCACTGCTAGTTAACACCTAATTAACCTATTAACTCGCTGGTCGTATTTGACTTTAACGACGCAGATCAGTAACTTCCCGACGTTATAAAACAAACTAGGAAAAACATTTCCAATAACTTAGGAGAATTCATGAATCAGTTTTTTATTTCATTAGCCGCTGTTGTCTTGTTAAGCACTTCGGCTTCTGCCGCATTATTAACACCGGTACTTAGTTCTAAATCACTTGAAACCGTTACCTTAAGCAAATCAGCGTCTGCCAATTTAGATGGCGGCGTAAAAATGGAATTAACTACTGTGGGCGCCGGTCTTCGCCAAAAGAAAGTAGCCTTGTTCAACGTAAAAGTTTACGTAGCTGAATTACTTTCCAGTGATTCCGGCTCAGTTCTACACGCTGACAGCACGATTCTTTCTTCTCTAGACAAAAGCCGCACCGTTGCTTTTCGTTTATCTTTCTTGCGCGCGGTTGATGCTCCAACGGTGCAAAAATCTTTTGAAGATGCTTTAGTCGTTAACAAAGTTGACATTTTCTCAGCTGAAATCAAAGCTTTCTTAGCAAACGTTAAAGCCAGCGGCGATGCTAACAATGGAAAAACCATGGTTATTCTAACTAATAAAGAAGGCAACAAAGACGCTGTCTATTTTGAAGACACTAATGGAAAAGTAACTAAAGTCGTAGGTAACGTTGGATTGGCTCGTTCAATCCAAGCTATTTGGATGGGTGTTGCTGCTGATGCAGGTTTAGTAGCATTAAAAGCCTCTTTAACAACTGAATTAAAATTTTAATTTCATTCATTAAACGGAAATAAATAATATGAACAAAATTTTATGTTTATCAGTTTTATTACTTTCATTAACGGCTTGTAATAAAATTAACAATATCATGGATGGTTTAGAAGCGACTCCTGGCAAGTTGGATAAGACTCAACAAAGCATGGACGAAACTAAAGAGAAGCTTAGACTTGCGACTCTTTTAGAAACAGAACGAGAAATTTTGGAAGAACGTAATGTTGAAAACATTATTCCCATTCCAACTGGGATGATGGCACCTGCCTTAAAGTTTTCAGAAAGCGCAACTCCTGAAGAACTGGTTCGCCTGACTGATGTTTGGCTAACTGGGATCAACAAAGTAAACGTATTAGGCGGATTTGATATTGATGGCAAACCTTTGCCACCCACACAAGAGACCGTTAATAAGAACTTTTTCAATAAAGTTGGAAAACTTTACGGATTGATGGCCATTGCGGGGTTAACTCCACAAGAAAAAGTGGTTCAAATCGTTCATAATCAGCTGGAAAAGAAAAATTACTACACGGCAACTTTGAATTTCTTGGCCTTACGTGGCTATTTTCTTTCAAAAATTTTACTAAAAGAAAAATACTTTAGCAAACACGCTGACTCGGCTGACTACATCGAAACGACAATTCAATATTTGAAATATTTAAACTACTTAAATGAATTACCGGTTGAAACATACGGAGACGGTGCATTACGCGTAAGCACTTCGGGAATTAATCCTGATTTTTATAACCTGGACTTCGAAATCAATCATGGTCTTCTTATAAACAAAGAAGAAAAAGTATTGGATTCGGGAGTTCTGGAGTTAGTAAGCACCAACATGCAGGATCTTTGGGGCGAAGCCGCTCGCCAGCTCTGCCCAGACCCCGTCGACCGAAATCGCCGGCTTCCCGTTTACCTGCCCTGCCACGCCCTGAAAATTTTTGCGGATGCCATGCACGCCACCGA
>JAYVAZ010000456.1:0-1727 GCA_043750675.1 Pseudobdellovibrionaceae bacterium
ATTTCCGGTAAGGCCATCGGAAGACCTGCGCCGCTAATAATTGCGTCGACTCCACCATCCATTGAACCCAACACTGAATCTTTGTACTGGTTGATCAACGCAACCATGATGTTCATTCCAACTTTGCCACCTTGGCCTAAAGTTTTTGCGTCTCGAACATCTTGTGCCGCCGCATCCCGAGCATTCAATTTTTTTCCATGCCGTAAACTTACAATACGATCTAGGGCCGCTGACGATAAAACCCCTAGACCTCCTTCTTTGGCAACTGCACCGGCCAAAGTATAGCTAGACAGTCCGATTCCCATTCCACCTTGGATCACTGGAATCGGTATTGTTAAATTTCGCATCTTCAAAGAAGGTAACTGATTCATCGTTAAGTCCTTATAAATCATTATTAAAACAGAAATATAGCAGCTAAACTCAGCCAATCCCATCAAATTTTTTAGTCTTTTCCGAGTAGTGTAAAAATATGACTCAGGATCACTAAAACTTAAGTCTATATTTAGCAATAAGTGGCTAAGTGTCCTTAATGACTTAAATATTTCCGCCGAAACGAAGTTTAAGGGGAATTGCGTGAGCAAAAACACAAACAGAATAATTACCGCAGCTGCACTTTCTATAAGCTGTTATGCGGGAACTTATTTCTGGTACAAATCAACAGAGTCAAAAAATGACATCAACCCAGATGTCAAGCCCGTGGCTTATGTTGAACGTATCAATGAAGATGTTCATCGCAAACCTGTTTCTAAATTAATCTGGAAATTATTAAATAATGGCGAACCGGTTTACTCTGGGGAAGCGATCAGAACTTCGGCCTTAGGTGAAGTCAGAATCCAATTTGCAGATAGCGACCGTTACATCGATGTCGAACCAGAATCTTTAATTGTCATCAGTCAAACCAAAGGCAAAGAAATTTCCTTAGACTTGATGGATGGTAGTTTGTTTGTTTCCCAAGGTCAAAATGAAGTGGCGAATGCGAATGCCCCGGCTCTGACTTTAAATTCAGTTCAAGGTAAAGTAGATTTATCCAACGCTACAGCGTCCCTTTCCAAAACTAATGGCAACAAAATCGATCTACAAGTCTTAAAAGGTAAAGCGAAAATTGAAAGTGCCAATGGACAAACTAAAGAAGTTGAACAAGGAAAAACTGCGGCCATGGGTTCGCAGGGTTTCGCATTTGATCAAAATTTACTAAAAATCATTTCACCGGCGACCGATCGTCCCATGTACGTTAACCCAGAATTTATTCAGCCCGTTAGTTTTCAATGGCAAGGCTTTCCAAAAAATACATCTGTTACGTTATTTCGTGGATCTTCGCGCAAAGACCTAAAACCAAAAGAATTATCAGAAACTGGAGAAGGCGCCCAAATCCTTTCACAAATGTCCGTTGGCAAATATTATTGGAAACTAGTAGCGACGGATAAAACTACCAAACAGGTGGTCGGTGAAACTTCGGTTTACCGTTTGGAAGTAGTCAGCCGTTTTGCACCTGCTGTTATTTTTCCCGAGCCTAATTCAATCATAAACAAACCTGACGTCACAAAAGATCCCAATTATGCTTTAGAGTTTCAGTGGAGCAAACCGGAAGACATCAAACAAATGGTCTTCGAGTTGGCAAAAGATCCTCAATTTAAAGAAAGAATCAATGCAAAAACTTTCCTAAAAGAAACGACCTTTAAACAAGTGCTACCCGATGGTGATTACTTTTGGCGTATGAGTGCCATCTA
>JAYVAZ010000457.1:0-3920 GCA_043750675.1 Pseudobdellovibrionaceae bacterium
GTAAATTAAAAGTTTCATATAGTTTTCCTTTTTTATAAATTTCCTATTAATTAGTAGCATTGATTAATTGGCTTTGTAAACCCTTTGGACAAAAACAAATGAATAAATGGCATTGGTCGATCACCGCCGCCGAGCCTTCCTGGGCAAGGATTTAACCTAGGACCAAAAGGTCCGCCTACCTGATCGCGCCGGGCAAGATCACGCAGCCAAAGTGCGATTTCGGACGACAGCGCCACCGCTCGCGTCAGTAAAGCGATCCTAAATGGCAATGGCAGCTGCAAGCACACAGCTTGCCGATGTCGATTCCTAATGCCAAAACCTATCACTACCAACGCCACGAACCTTTAACCACCACACTCTACAAGCTGATCCAAGGCAATTGGCTGTCGTTCCAGCAATCAACAATTACTGGCTGATCGTCGCAATTAGAGTCATTTTAATCTTTGAAACGATGCTCACGGGGGTGACTAATGCGATCATCAGGGCACACTAGTCAGAAAATATAATAAACTCAATCCAAAAACTAAAGTGGCTAAAATATTCTTTATCCAATGAGCCACAATCAAAGACGTCATCGCAATGATCAGACGGGATTTTAAAACGGCCGGGTCGTGTTGTGCGGCTAAAATGCTATTTATAACAATCGCAGCAAAAGTAGCTGGCGCCAACAGTTGCAAAAAACTGGCCGGAACTTTTTCGGCAATTTTTTACCGTGTTCACTGATAAAGGCAAACCGGTAAAAAAATGTTATCGCTCCTAAAAAACACATGGCGACTAAGATCATGGCTGACCTGTGGTTTCGAAGATCATGTTTTGCCATACCGTTTCTCGAGGGCGTAGCCGATGGAGCTGGCACAAATGATGGCGGAAAAAATGCCCAATCCGAATGGAATTTTCTGGAATAAAAATACAACAGTTAATCCTGCCGTTATATAAGAGTATCTATTTTTACAGACTTTAAATAATAACGGCATAAGCATCAGTGGCATCGCAAAATCTAAGTTCCACGATGCTGGAATAAGGCGACCAAAAAAAATTCCGAGCCCGACAGACAATTGCCACACGGACCAAGTTAGAAATCCGGAACCAAGATAATACTATCCTCTTTGCAAGGCCAAGTCAGCTTTCCATTTGCACAGCAAATATTTTCAATAGAAAGAAAATTTTCAGATTATTCTGGAAAACTAATCTCAACCGAAACAGTGTTAGGAATCACTTCATTGTCGCAAAAAAAAGCGGGGCCAGGAAGAATTCTTTCCATAAACCGAGGGCATTGGACCATTGAAAATAAAGTTCACTATGTGCGCGATGTAACAATGGGTGAAGACGCGAGCCGAATACGAAAAGGAAGCGGACCCAGAGTAATGGCAACTTTTCGTAATTTGACACTTTCTTAACTAAGGCAGGCTGGCACTACGAATATTGCAGAAAAAATTACGAAGTTTTCTCTAAATAAAACTGAATTTTTTAAATTTATAGGAAGCTGCGGTGCAATAAAAAATTAGCCGTGCCTCTTTACTTTAGTAAAATTCGAGCCTAGGATCGTCTTTTAAAAAAAATCTATTAAGGAGATCTTGTGGAAAAAGCAATTAAATTATTATCAATATTAACAATTATCCTATCTACTTATTGTGTGGCTGATGCCAAATGGAAACCGGTTTCTGTGAACGCTCAGTTCATTAATTTATCTGAAATAAATAGCTATAATGGAACTCTTTATGCGATTTCTAAAAATAATACAAATTGGAATTCGTACGAAAACTCTATCGATCAAATTTACGTAAGTCAGGACAATGGGGCAAATTGGTCTCCGCTAGGTTCAATTGAGGATGAATCAAAAATAGCGGGCTTACGTATAGATCGGATATTAATAACTGCACAAGGCTTCTTAGTGGTGTCTGGATTTTCAAAGTATTTAAATGACGAAAATGGATACCCCAGGGTAACTGTTTATATTAGTCAAGACTCAGGAAAAACATTTAAAAACGTTTATAAGAGTACGCCGTATTTTTGCTGCGAACGAACAACCCACATTGAGCAAGATTCTCAGGGAACTTTGGTATTAGGTTATTCTCAGAACCACGAGATTAGCCTTGTTAAAAGTATAGATGGCGGCAAAAAATGGAGTCAGTTTGCGGCCATTCCACAATCATTTTCGACGAATCCAAATGGCGATTGGTTTGGGTTTTTAAGTTCTAATCAACTTTTTGTAACAGTGGAAAGTGGTGATATTTACTCATCAAATCTTTCTACAACACAATTAGCAACAAATGCCATAGAAGGATCTTTTGCAGAAAATTTGTACGCATTCCCATCTTCTGAGTCTGCTGGGGTTTTGCTACAAACAGGTAAGTTTTATGGAATTGGCGGTTTTGTTCGTATAAGTTATGACAGTGGAAAAAGTTGGTCTGTTACTAATTTGTCAGAGATGGTTCCACCCAAAGAAGGACTTGGTATACAAAAAGTTTTTGATTTTGGACGTAGAATATTAAGTAGTGCTGACACATCAAAGACAGTAAATAGTTTTGGATTTTCTGTTATGACCTGGCCCAATAAAGATTTTGGTAAATACCAAAATGATGTTTCTTTTTGTGAAAATGCCTCGAAAGGATTTGATTGTATAAATTTCGGAAATCAAGGCATAAAATATATTATTGGCGCCAATAAAGGTAAAAACAACAAAGATTATTTATATCTCTTTAATGAAAAAGATAATCTAGCTGGTATTTTGACAGTTCTAGAAAGACAATAGATAAATCATTCGTATTCAAAATATTCGATTTCAAATCAAATATTTTGAATACGCAAAGATGTAATAAAAAAGTATTTCGCAAAAATAAAGTTCGCTGTGTTTCTAAACCTTCGAGGGAAAATCAACTTCTGTAGAAGCAAAGGTGAATAAAAAGGAATCGTTTTCCCCAAAACGCGTTATATTCGAACTGAGCCTTTTGGCCATTTTAAAGCCCCTACGGCCAAACTGAGCGCTATGACTAATCAGTCATCCTTTGAAGACAGTATTTCTAAATCAGCTCAATTTTCAGATTATGCAGATCTGATTTTGAAATGAGCGGGACCTTAAGTTGCTTTGACCGCGCAATTATTTTTTGATCGTCGGCCTGACCAGTAATTAAGGCCGACTGACCTTGTAAGCTTTGGGCTTCAATAAAATCTAAACCATTTCGCGAATCATTTAAATTGTAATCCGAGCAAATGAAAATCTCGTTCGAATCGAAATCTTTCATACGCGCTGACAGAGCCGACGTCGTTTTAAAAAATTCAATCGACTGCTCAAGTTGTAAATCTTTAAGTTTTAGCTTCCATGTATCTAAAACTATTTCTTCATCGTCTAAAATAAATAGTTTAGTGTCGGCGGCTAAAATTATTTTATGTTCTTTTTTTCTTGGTAACGACAAAATAATCTCAGTACCTTGATTCGAGCCTGAGTTAATTTGAATATCACCATTACTTTCTCTGGCATATTCAAAGGCTCCGAAAAGACCTAGCCCAGATCCAAACTTTTTTCCGTGAGTAACCCCTTTTTCACCAAGACGATCCAACAAGTCCGTTGGAATTCCCACACCATCATCTTTGATAAAAAACTGAATTTTATCATCAATTTCGGAGACAGTGACTACGATATTCCGTGCGTTGGCCTCTAACGAGTTTTGCAAAAAATTAGACAACACCCGAACTAAAGAATATTGGTCAAAGGCAACATCTTCTAGGCGGGATTGGGCATCTAAACTTATTCTTACGAACTTACTATTCGTAAGCTGCTTTTCTTGCACAAGATTTTCTATTTTCGTTAGAAGCGCGGTATTTACTTCTTGTACACGATTATTCGCCTGAACTATTTTTTTGCCAGATAAGTCGTCAACAATATTATTGATCCGAGAAATGACTGACTTTATCACATCGTT
>JAYVAZ010000458.1:0-2681 GCA_043750675.1 Pseudobdellovibrionaceae bacterium
AAACTGCTGCCTGCGGAGGCGTTGGTTCCCGCCGAAGCACTGCTTGAACCTGTTCCTGCAAATTCACTCATGGCCGCTACTGCGCCAGCCATTGCGCCAAATGCGTTTCCATTTGAAAGTGCGATCGCGCCGCCTAGTGCATTCATTGCGGCCGCAGCCTGTGTGTTTCCAGTCATTGCAAGTCGTGTCGCTGCCGCTCCGGTAAAGTTTCCAGAAGCTAAATTTCCTGCGATTCCAATTCCTGCAGCTAAGTCTTTCGCACCTAAGGCGCTTGCGATACTTCCCGCTGCCGCAAAAGGATTTCCACTCATTAATGCAGCCGCCACACCGGTTACAGAAGAAACAGTACTTCCGCCAACCAGACCTGAGAATGTAGATATGGCTCCTAATAAATTTCCGCTTGCCAGAGCACCCATTAATCCTAAAGCTTGACCTGCGGTCATACTGCCAACACCTAAAGAACCTAAGGCCATATCAACCGTTTGAGATGATGAAATGGCAACGTTCCCTAAACCAGCCGCTGAAAGTCCCGCAAGTTGTCCCGCACTCATTCCATTGGTTGCTTTTCCAGCCGTAGACGGATTAGCATTGTTGGCCATTGCGGCACTGATCGCAGCCATTCCAACGGTCTGTGCATCATCGTCTGTGCTAGCGGCTTTTTTGCCGGTTGAATTGGGCGCCACAGCGACCTCTTCATCGGTATCTTCATCTTCTTCGTCAGTGTCTTCATCATTGTCAGTTTCTTCATTGTTATCCGAATCCTCATTGTCCGAGTCTTCACTATCCGTGTCAGTATCTGAGTCAACATCGGTGTCAGCACTGTTGGCTTTTGCACCAGTGCTATTTGCTACCACATCGGTCGCTGCTACGGATACATCAGTTGCTGCTGCAGCCGAAACATCGGCAGATACGCTGCCACCTATGTCTATTCCGCGTGAACCACCAAAGCCACCAAATCCACCAAAATTTCCACCGACATCGGGGCCGGCTTCTGACGCGCTTCCATCGGTATCAGATCCCTTTGCTCCACTCTCATTAGCTCCCGAATTATCCGGACCGGCCGCCTCAGAGGCTCCAGCATCTCCGGGGCCGCAAGTGCCGCCATCGTTGCCATCGCCGCCCCCATCACTGCCACATTCGCCACCACCACCACCTTCGCCGCCTTCGCTTTCCATGAGAACCAATAAATATGTGGGATAAAAACGTAGCATAGTCATCCTCCGGGATTACTTCCATTTTACCTTTCTATTCGTCATATTGTAAACTTTCGCAGAGGCCAATTGCGCAAACTAGTTTGACGTCTCAAAAAAATACTGTCGCTTCCTTCGATTTAAAATCACAGAATTTATAAATTCATTCCTACAAAAAAACCGAGTTGAACTTTTGTACATTTTTTTGATTCGAAAAAACAAAAAATGAGAATTTATTTTTGATGATTAAACAAATTTGGCTCAAAATAGCGCAAGCCCATTGTATAAGAATTTAACGTCAAAAAGTTTAGCACTGTTTTATTCACAAAAAATTCACAAATTTGAAATGTGCGTTATGGACAAGCATACAGATGTCTAAATTGTTTAGCGTAAAAATGGACATGTCCAAATATATAATCATTCGAAAACAAAACATATTGATTTCAGTTATGAATTGGAAAATAAGTCGGGCATACAAATACAACGGTATATGAAATATCGTTTAAAAAACAAGTTAGGCCAAAAGCCTAGCAAGAAAAAGGGGAATTTATGAAAGCATTATTAGTTTCTTTGCTAATGGCGACTTCTATTCAAGCTTACGCTGGATACACGGCAGAAGTTTGTCAGTACACCGAGCAAGGAATCAAAACATCATGCAAAATGGTTTATTTTAAGCATGATCTTGGTCAACCTTCTTCAAACGTTACACCGCCGAATTGCCATAGCGAAAACTCAAGCGACGTTTGTGACAATCCAAATGCGCATGTTCCAAAATGGCTTAAAGACATGAATCAGTGGTTTTTGGACCATGGTTTTACTCCAGCTCCTGAACAACCAGAACACAACAACTAATTTTAATAGGTTAGTTGGATAAACGAGGAGGTCCTAGTTCCTCCTCGTTTATTATTCTCCGGCTCTAGGCTGACTTAAACGTCTGTAAATATTACTCGTGAAATCTATCGGTGGTTTAAATTCGAATACAAAGTACTTAGCATAAGGTATAGGGGACAGATGCAGGAAATTGAAATTGAAATAAACAGAGAAGAGCATTCTGCAAGTTCATTTGATTTTGTCCGTTCAATTACGACAAATGAGCTGACCGCACAAGTTTCTAAAGACATTCTTGCGTATCTAGAAAACGCAGCCGACAGACAAAAAAAATTAAATCTGATGTCCAAGAAAATTGGGGTACATCTAAAAACCCTAAATCGAATTTGCCAGTTAGAAAATAGACCTAGTTACATTACTGTTTTTAAAATATATAAATATTTACTTAATGAAAATGATGATTCTAAAGTATTGGAGTTGGCTCCTCTAATTGTTCGAGATTATTTGAAAAAGGCCAATCCTCAAAGTTTTGAAAAATCTGTAAGTTATAGTTCTGAAGCTGAAAATGAAATCAGCAAAAATCATGTTGCTTTAGAACTGGTAGTTTTATGTTCAACCGGCTCTTTGACCGCAGAAGATATTAAAGATCGGTTTGGAACATTC
>JAYVAZ010000459.1:0-1556 GCA_043750675.1 Pseudobdellovibrionaceae bacterium
TATTTTTTTTGCCTCTGGTTACCGCGACAAAAACCACAAACATGATATGTAAAGCGACAAAAATTGAAACGTATTCAACTCCGCCGGCGCCAAAGCCATAAGAATGAAGCCCCGCACCAAGAACGAAGTTTACACCGTACCAAGCCATGATGACTAAAGAAAAAGAGACCACTCCTGCCACAACCATTCCAAAGTCTTTAATAAAACCGGCTAAGCGACCATGCAGAACAGCCAAATAGCCCAATAAGGCAATCAGGGCCCAGGTCTCTTTTGGGTCCCATCCCCAGAAACGACCCCATGAATAATCGGCCCAAATGCCGCCCAAAATAATTCCTGGAGCCAACAGCGAAATCCCGATTTGAATAGCGCGATAGATCGCCAAAACAATAGCCTTAATTTTATCCTGATTCTTCTCTTCGCCTCTTAAGTAATAAATTAAACCAATATCGCCCAAGGCAAATGCCAGGAAAAAAGCCGCATAAGAAATCGTGATTGTTAAAACGTGAATCAACAACCAGTAATTGCTTCTTAAAACCGGCTGCAAAGGTTCTAAAGAAGGATCCAAAACCACAGGTGCGAAATCGGATAATATAAGACAGAAAGACGCTACCAAAGAACCGGCAAATAAAATAAATCGCCAGCGATAGATTGCTTCGATAATCATTGAAAATACTAAGGCGCCAAATGCAACCCAAACAACTGTTTCATACATATTAGTAACTGGTGGTCGTTCAATAATATACGAACGTAATGCAAATCCCGAAATATGAAATCCCAAACCAATAAAAACCGTAACCCAAGCCGCAGGATAAAGTTTATTTTTATCCAAAATCCAAACTAACAATAGTAAAACCATCGTGATCACATAAAAAATCCATGCCCATTTATACGGGTGAAAATGATTATAAAAAACTTCGGCGTCAATTTTACTTTCGTTGGCATAAAGGTCGGGATTGTTTTTTTGCGCCAGGTATCGAAATTTTAACACTTGTCCGTCAAACGCATCTAAGGCCGATTTTGCTTTTGCTTTATCGTCAGTCATTTTTGAATCAATATAAGTAATAAACGCCTTCGTAAGATCCAAAAACGAAGTCGATAGTTCGCCCTGTAAAGCCTCAACTGAAATCCATTGATCACCTGTGGCCGGCGGTACGAAACGTAAAAATTTTCCGGTAGCGACTTCCCGGAAGGTCGATAACTGACTTTCCAACCTTTGTACGGATTGAAAATAAGGATCTAATTTTTCCTTCGCTTCCCGTTTAGAATTCAATTCCTGCATCACTAAAGACAAACGATCGCTGGACAAAATCTGCTGCGGTGAAAAATATTTCTCGGTCTCGTTTAACTTCAATGCTTTTTTCAATTCACCATATTTAATTTCGATGAAGGCTTTTTCTTGCCAGATTTCCGGTTGTAACATCCACGTTAAAACGATGTCGGTCGCGGGCTCTTTATTAAGATACGTTTTTTTTCCGTAGACTAATTCCAAAGTTTCCTGCGCGAAGGTCAGGTATGGCTTAATTCGACCGCCTTCTTGAATAGGAAGTTTTTCAAAT
>JAYVAZ010000460.1:0-5775 GCA_043750675.1 Pseudobdellovibrionaceae bacterium
AATCACAATCTTACAAAACCCTAATTTATTTTACAAAACTTCCAGTTCCCCGTGCAAAGCTCCAGCTGCTTTAATCGACTGAAGTAGAGTTATCAGGTCTTTTGGAGAGATTCCCAACTTATTCAATGCTTGGACAAGCTCGCCTACATTGATGTTATTGGATTTCTCATCACCTAGAAAAATGACCCTCTCCTCATTGGTGGCTCCAGCAGCTTCTTTGCCGTCTTTTTTTCCACCAACTTTTACACTTAAATTTCCTTGTGCAATTGCTATCTTCGAAATTTTTACTTTATCGCCAATGACAACAGTGCCTGTTCTTTCATTTACGATTACACGCGCTTTGGTGTCCGGATTAATTTCGATGGCTTCGATCGTTGCTAACAATTCCACGCCACGATTTTCATAATTTGCTGGAGTAATGATATCTACGGTTCCACCGTCCTTAGCGCTGGCGTACTGCCCACCCAATTCTTTATTAATTGTCAAAACCGTACGTGCCGCAGTGATAAAATCAGGATTGTGCAAAATCAATCGAAACATTCTTCTGGAAGCAAAGTCGCTGGAAAGATCTTTTTCGATCGTCGCGCCGTTTGGAATTCGTCCGACTGTCGTTGAAGAAGATTTTCCATCGCCACCTAATAATATTGAACCCTGCGCCACTGCATAGATTTGTTCATCTGCAGCCCTTAACGGCGACTGCAATAGAATTCCACCTTCTAAACTGGAAGCATCCCCGATAGAACTTACGGTAATATCAATCGGATTACCGGCCTTGCTGAACGCCGGTAGGTTTGCGGTGATTATTACCGCTGCTACATTTTTACTTTCTACAGCTTGAGCCTCTAACTTCACACCTAATTTGTCCAGCAAACGTGCGGTCGATTTACTAGTAAATTCAGATTTACCGTCACCACTGCCTTTTAGGCCAACGACGATTCCGTAACCGATTAACTGATTTTCACGAACGCCACGAATGCTGGCGATGTCCTTTAACCTGGCTGCTTCGGATTTAAATGCGGTTAAAATAAAAATAATAAAAAACAGCAATAGGCAAAAATCCTTTAGACTAAAATCAATTTTCTTTTTTTCTATAAACATTTTCATTCCTATTGTTTTTCGGTTCTACGTAAACTGACTACATCAAACTGTGGATCCAATAACTTATTAGAACTAACACCGTCTTCATTAAAATCTTCTGGTCGTATCATTCCGGTCACTAATACTTTGTATTCGCGTTTACCTATCATAAATGGTTGCTGCCCTCGGATTCGATAGTTCCCATCTCCTAAACGCTCAATAATTTTTGTAGAAACCAATTCGATTTTTAACGGTTCTTCTTTATCTTCGGCATCAGGATTTGGTTTTGCTAAAGCCGCTGGAGCCCTCTTTTGGTCAGGATTAGCCGCTGCAGCTCCTCCTGTATTTTGAGCATCCGCCAATTGTGGATTATTTTTAGCCTCTTCCATTTCCTTTTGTTTTTGCTGCTCGTCTTCCAACTGTTTCAAAAGTTTCTTTATGACGCTTACTTTTGTTTCAACTTGCTTTTGCGCTGAACCTTCGATCTTGATATTCATCACATCGCCTTCGCGGCGCGATTTATTTTGCGCAAACAAGTACGCTCCTTGGCCTTCCATAACCCACATGGAACCCGCACTTGCATGCAGTTCTGACTCCTCTTCCATTCTTGAACGAGTCATTTTTTTATACTGTCTTTGCGATGGATTAACGTAATTATTATTGTCAGAGAACCTCGGTGCCCGGTTAACTTGCAGGGCCTTTAGGGACGGCTCGTTTTCGCCCATGCCCATCCAACCCTTCAACGTCGCGCAACCCGTTGTTAAGAACATTGTATAAAATAAGGCAGCAAAAAATAAAAAATTTAAAAGATGATTTTTTTTCATCATTGAATCTCCACTAAACCTTTTTCGACAATTAAACCGGACAAAACTCTGCCGGTGTCGCTGGTTTTAATTCTGATTATATCGCCAATCGCTCCGGCCTCTTCGGCAGTCGCGTTGACACTGATTTCCATATTTTCGGTTCCTAATAAAGCCTTGATATTCATTCCACGGTTTAAGACTATCTCTTTTTTAAGATTGGACATAAATACGGCTTGGTCTTTGGTGAAAAAACGATTTAAACGATTTCCCTTTAACTGGGAAAAATCCGTGACTAGCTGATCTTTTTGAAAAGTGATATCGACATCGCCTTGCTTGAATTCGCTTTCGGTTAAAACTTGACCACCCTGAATCATTCGCGTAGCTAGCAGACCTTTTTGTTTAATAATCATCTGACCCGAAATCCAATACTGTTCTTGTTTTTCATCTTGCTTGACGGTAACCGGGATTAAAAAAGGGCCAGTAAGTTTCACCTGGGAATAATCAATGGCAATTTCGGTTTTGTTTTTTACAGTTTTCAATTTTGGCATTGAAATGTTTTTTAAACTAAAAGAACAATTATCACACAATTTTTTGTAACTACTTAATAGGTCAAAACTAACCGAATTATAGGAAATATCGTTTTCTGAAGACGCTACAGTAATTTTATCGGGCATACTCAACTTAATTTTTGTAACACCGAAGGCTTCTTTAAATAAATGTAAATTTTTATTCAAAACCTTTGCAATGTCCTCGGACAATAAGGTCAATTCTTCTTCGGGTTCTAAAGTTAAACCTAAACTAACATTTCCCAAAGCGATTTCTTGTGCCAATGTCGCGTAGTTAAATCTGGCGATATCTTTTAAAAAAACTTGCTGGTGAGAGGTTACCTTTGAATGTGCTGAAAACTGGATGTCCACAACTTTTTCAACAGTCGTATCTACATCCGCGTTCACTGGCGTTTGAACTCCGAAAAGAATAAACAATGTTGCCAAGAAACTATCTACAAGAAAATTCGAAAGCTTTTTTATCATCTTAAACCATTCGTTGCTTGAAGCATTTGATCGGCCGCTTGAACTACTTTACTGTTTGTCTCGTACGCACGTTGCGCAGTGATCATACCGACCATTTCATCAACAATATTAACGTTGCTAGTTTCTAGCTGGCCTTGGGAAAGGTATCCTGTCCCCTGCAGACCAGGCCGCATAGTTACCGGTTGACCGCTGGCTGCGGTTTGCATAAACAGATTTCTGCCGACCGCTTTTAACCCGGCTGGATTGATAAAGTTGGCAATATCAATTTGTCCAATTGTTTGTGGTACGTCGGAAAGCCCTTGAATTATTCGGACATCGCCAGAAGAACTGATTTCAATTCCCGAGGCGTCGCCCGGTATTGTAATTTCTGGAATAAATAGGTTTCCATTTTTATCAATAATCCTACCTTGGGGATCTTTTTTGAAAGCACCGTCTCGAGTATAGGCAACTTGTCCGTCTTCAGTTCTGATTTGAAAAAAACCAGGACCTTCAATTTGGATGTCTAATGGATTTTTTGTAATAACAGCATTGCCTAGGGAAAAATCTTTTTGAATCGCTGCGGTTCTAACACCAACGCCTGTTTGCACTCCAACCGGAGTAATTGAATTCATTCCGGTGGCTTGCCCTGGCTCTTTAATATTGTGGTAAAGAAGATCTTCGAATTCAGCCCGTGACTTCTTAAACCCATTCGTGGAAACGTTGGCCAAGTTATTGGCGATAACATCCATATTGGATTGTTGCGCCTGCATCCCGGTAGCTGCTGTATTTAAACTCTTAATCATCTCTTACTCCATTACCTAATTACTTTTACTTAATCAAAGTCAGCATTTTTTCGTTCATCGAATCGTAGGCATTAATTGCTTTCTGCGCACTTTCAAACAATCGTGTCGTTTGAATCATGTCTGTCATTTCTTGTACGATATTTACATTACTGGTTTCGACAAAACCCTGTTTTAAACTGGGAGACCCTACATTTGATAATTCAGGGGGAAAACCGGTTTTGAAATTATATAAATTTTGCCCGATTTTTTGTAAGCTATCTTTATTATTTACTTCAACTAAAGAAAGTTTTGCGATCAATTGATCGCCATCAAAAACTTCACCTTTATCAGAAATTTGCACTTGGTTTCCGGTCAGCTTGATAACTCTTTCCGCGGGATCGGCACTGCCTTCTGCCGATTTTAGAACTGGGAATCCATCCTTTGTGACTAACTGGCCATTTCCGTCCAATGAAAATGTCCCGACTCGGGTCATTCGAATTCCCTGTGGTGTAGCAATTTCGAAAAATCCTTTGCCATCAATTGCTACGTCTAATGGATTACCCGTAGACTTCAGTCCACCTTGGGAAAAATCGGTATAGGTCCCAGCTGAATCAACATAACTTTTGTCGCCGCCTTGCATGTCATAAAAACTTTCTACGCTGGCCACGACTTTAGGAACTTGGATCACTTCGGGAGGTTTTTCGTTGGCAGTTAAGTATTCTTGAAAAATTTGTTGATCTTTTTTGAAAGCAGGCGTGTTCACGTTTGCAAGATTATTGGCAATGGTATCTAGACGTTGAGACTGGGCGATTGCGCCGCTTAATGCAGTATAAACCCCTTTTGTACTCATTAGCCGTCCTTGGTTAACGCGCGAACAATAATAAAAACACTACTACGAACTTCTATAGCAACCCGTGTGCCTGCATGGGAAACCTTCAGAAAAACTAGACGAAATGTGGAGTAACAGTCTGAAGTTAAGTTAGATTGATTTAAACATGAATTGTTGACTCGACTTACAGCGAGTCCTGAGTTTTGAAACGTCAATGAAATGTCGTTGTCGTCAAAAATACTGATTAGTTATTTAAAATTGACTCTGATAGAATCAAAGCGAAACAATGAAGAGAGATATGAATAAATTGATACGAATTTTATTTTCTTTGGGTATGGGGCTTTGCTTGAATTCGCCCGTATTTGCCAGCATTCCGGCTAAGGAAAGTGCTAAAGAAAATCTGGATATGGGTTCGTTAAAAAGGCGTCTGACTACAAAAAGTCCATTTGAAAAGGAAGCTAAAACCCAAAAACTTAGTTTTGATATTCCGGTCACCTACAACCAGAAGGTTGCATCCTGGGTAAAATATTACCAAAAAACCGGTAACAACTGGTTTAAATCTTGGATAGAAAAATCTACGATTTACGTTCCGTATTTGCAAAAAGAATTGAAGGCCGAACAATTACCCCAAGACCTTGCCTACATAGTTATGATTGAAAGTGGATTCGAACCTAATGCGAAAAGTGTGGCTTCGGCGGTTGGCCCTTGGCAATTTATTCCTGAAACGGGATCACGCTACGGTCTGAAAAATAATTGGTGGTTGGATGAACGCCGTGACTTTAGAAAAAGCACACGCGCGGCGATTCGTTATATTCGTGATCTATATAAAGAGTTTGGCTCTTGGTATTTAGTTGCTGCCAGCTATAATATGGGAGAAAACGGTTTATTAAGGCAGATTAAAAAACACAAAACTCGTGATTTTTGGGAATTAAGTCGCCTAGGTGCTTTACCAGAAGAAACTGTGAATTACGTACCCAAAATTCTAGCAGCCATGTTGATTGCCAAAGCACCAAGCCTTTACGGTTTCAGAAATTTAACCGAATTCAAGGAGTTGGAATATGACTTAGTTTATGTTCCTGGTGGAACCGATTTAAAATACCTAGCTGACCATTTGGGCGTTACACATAAATCACTACAAGATTTAAATGCCGAACTATTATTAGGTTATGTACCCAAACAAGTAAATCAACATCTGATTCGAATTCCTAAGGGTGCACAAACTTTGGTAAGCGAATATATCCAAAAAGGCGAAAGGACCCATTTTTGAAATGGCT
>JAYVAZ010000461.1:0-4132 GCA_043750675.1 Pseudobdellovibrionaceae bacterium
GGAACTTTCGCATTTCCACCCTCTTTAGCCATATTAACAACCAAATCTTGAACTTCGTTAGAGTCCATACAGGTTTTTAATGAATCCAATTCGATCCCTAAGTCTGTTTTTATATTATCTTTAAAATTAGCTAAATCTGGCTTTTCGTAGATTTCTTCTTGGTGTTCAAAAATCCAATGGTGGGCCGCCCAGCCTTTTTGTGCCGAACTTTGCGCGCAAAAGACGAAGTAAGCCAATTTGCAACGAAGACCATCGCCATTGTGTTCCATTGCCTTGTTGCAAGTTCCATCTAAAGGAAATGGTTTGAAGATAAATTGCACATCCGGGTGACTTTCAGCAAAAGCATGCAAACTTGGATACGCAAATTTACAGTGAGGACAAAGGAAATCGGCGAATTCGACTACGGTAATTTTCGCGCTTGGATTTTTATTAACGATAAGGCCCTTATCCGTAAGGAATTCATAGTAGGGTGATTGTGCCCACGCGGCTAAGGATTCGTTTTTAAATTCCTCAATATTTGAGGCTCCCAAACCATGCGCTATCATTGTATTTACAAAAAAACTTAACGGGAGGATCGCAATGGCCATGATAAAAACCCATTTATGACCTTTAAATAAATCGGCTACGTCACCGTTAAGGTTGGCTAAAATGGCACCGTCTTTAAGTCTGTAGGCGAAAAACAAAATCAACAATGACAGCACGTATGCGAACAAACAAAAAATGCAATAGGCCTTCATATAAAATAATGAAATAAATCCCATTCCCATTGAAGCTAATAAAAACATAGTGGAAAAATGAAATAGGTAACGGCTGACTCGAGAAGAATCCTGGATCAACCCTAGTTTATAGACCACTAACATAAGGAGAAAGATAAGGTGAGCGACGGCTCCAAGCAAGGCCACCGGTACGTGAAAAACCGATGAATAAGTAGATGCGGCGACAACATCGCAGTTAAATGTGGCGTTTAAGTTACAAATACTAGGTCCAGAAGTTAGGCCCAACTTAACTTGAAAATGCTGTAAAGTCAGATAGCTAAAAACAAACAGCGAAGCTAAACTTGAAACAAAGAGACCAACAAATAAAGCCCACGAGTTTTTCTGTGTTGTAGAATTCATATTCACCATCCTCGACTATTATCTACTTTTGATTTTATTGAAATCAAGTTTTAATCATGAAACAATGAAGTTTCTAAGATGGTAAAGAAAAAAAAAGCTCATTCAGTTGTGGTTGATAAGTTAAAACTCAGAAAAGAGCTCTATTTACAGACAGTTCATCATGTTAATTTGTTGCTGGGTAAAGACTCCAAACCCATTCTTACTTATAAGGCTAATTATGAAAGTACTTTTAATACCAAGTGGAAAAGGTCTTCAAAAGATCTTCTGATTAAACGCATCGAAAACAGTAAAGTTGTTTTTATGGGCGATTTTCACGCCTTGCAACAGTCACAAAAAACACATTTGCTAATTTTAAATTCATTAAAAAATAAAAAAGTCGTTTTGGCCGTTGAGTGCATTCAAATGAAAGATCAAAAACATTTGGATCACTTTCTAGCCGGAAAAATCAGTGAAGGTGACTTTTTGCGAAACATAAGATGGCAGAAAACTTGGGGTTTTCCCTGGGAAAATTATCGGCCTTTGTTTCGCTGGGCGCAGAAAAATAAAGTCAGAATTTTAGCTTTAAATAAGATTACTGAATCTTTAGTGCAACGCGATAAGCAGGCAGCCAGGATAGTAAGCAAGTCACTGCAACAAAACAGAGGGATGTCCCATTTCGTTATTTATGGAGATCTGCACATATCCAAACTGCATTTGCCCCAAAAAATCAAACAGTGCGCCAAGGTGAAATACAGCGAAATGACTTCTTTGTTTCAAAACTCCGAGAAAATTTACTTTGAAGCAGCGAAGTTATTTGATGATTCAAAAGTAGATGTTGTTCAATTAAACCAAAATGAATTTTGCATCATCAACGTTCCGCCTTGGGTGAAGTGGCAAAACTATTTGCTTTATTTAGAAAATCAAATCGACAGCAATTTAGAAGACGACATGATCGAATTGTCCGATTATGTGGCTCAATTGCAAAAGGTAATCGCTGATGATTTAGGCGTCGAAATTAAGACAAATAATATTTCAGTAATCACTGGAAAAGATATTCAACTGATTAAAAAAATCAGTTTAAATTACTCGGAGGCCGACAAGAAGTGGCTGCTAACGATGGTAAAAAACAATGAAACGTTTTATCTGCCGGAGTGGCAATTGGGATTTTTAGGGCGACCAACCGTGAATTTTTCAGCAGAGATTGCAATGAGTATTTTGCATTCACAATTGGCCAAAGCTAAAAAATATCCTATGAAAATGCCGGAGCAATTTAAAGTTTTAATTTGGATCAATGCAGTCAATTATTTCGGGTCCAAACTGATTAACCCAAAAAGAAAAACCGATACAATTTCTGATATCAAACAATCGCTGATGAAGCATTCACCGGAAGATTACGGAACGGAAGTTCTGAAATTGGCTTTACAGCAAAAAATGAATGACCTTTTATATCTGTCGCAGAAGCAAAAATTGCCTCGAAGTTTTATGGCGCGCAGTAAAACCAGTTATCGAATGGCGGCAAAAATATTAGGCGGGATTCTTGGCGAAAAACTTTATTTCGGATTTACCAATGGACGATTGTCTAGGTCGACATTGATGAGCCTTATTTCCAAAACGATTGATTTTACAGACTTTGATCTGATCTATAACGAAATCTTAGAGATAATCGAAAATTTACCCGAGCCTTTTCTTTCAAAAACAGAAAAAATATGAAATCATAATAATGTGACAAGATGGTACTTTAACAAAGATAGAAAACCGATTGGACCTCTCAGTGTCGAAGAGTTTCGTAAACTTATCAACGCCGGCGAAATAAAAGGTCATCAGTTAGTAAATAAAGAAGGTACCACTCAATGGAAAAAAGCGGTTGAGTATCAAGAGTTAGCCGGATTGTTTAGTGGGTCTCCTGCGCCTTCAGCCGCCTCGGCCCTAAGTGTTGAACCGCAAAAAATTGAAACTCGAAAACCGCAAGAAATTCATATTCCAGAAGTAATCGATGCCGGTATACTTTCGGCCAAACCCCAACACCTGGAAGAGCATACTAAAACTGAAATTGCCGATTCTCGAAGTGATTCGGCAAAATACTTAGAAAAGTCCGAAGCCCTTGTTAAACCAGATCTTTCTGCGTTTAAGGAAAGCTGGATCGTTCTCGTTAAAACTCATGAAAATGGCAAGAATAAATTTTTACAACAAGGTCCCTTTTCTACCGACCAGATCAAACAAAAACTTTTAAAGAAAGAGTTTTCTTACCGTGATCACATTTGGAAAAACGGTTTTGAGCAGTGGAAAGTGATTGCTGACGTCGATCTTTTTGCCGCTGCCGAGTTAAAGGTAACTGAGTCGGCTGTAAAAAACTTTGCTAGAGTAGTGGAGAAGCCCACTTTGGAAGAGGTTTCGCCAACTGATTTGACTAAAACAGATAGGAAAGTTTCTATTCCTGCCGAGCAGCCGGTTGAATTCACGGCGACCCATAGCCGGGTTTCCGTAGAGCCGAATTCATCGATTCTAAAGCCCACTGAACCACGGCCCGTAGTTGCGGAAGCGGCAAAACCAATTGTTGTTAAGGAAGAAATTCCACCTGAGAAAAAGATCCAGCTGGAATCCAATTTTACCGATCAAATCAAAACTGAAGAACAAAAGTTAAGTGAAAGAAGAGCTAAAGATCGTCGTGAGTTACAAAGGCGCCAAGCCAAAAAGGATGCGGACTCGGAAGAGCAAACCGCCGATGTGGTACCTCTGAAAAGTAAATTGTTAGGTTTAGGTATTAAGGGTTGGGCCGCAGCCGGAGCCATTATCATCGGGCTGCTAGTAACTTTTGCTATTGTCAAAAACCATCCAGCCAAACCCAACATTGAAAGTGTCGAGAATAGCAGCGAATCTGACGCCGTGGAAACGGTGAAGCCTGCTGTTGTTGAACCTCCACCGGCAAAGGTAGATGCCGTAATGCCGCCAGTTCGTGAACCTGTAGTGCACGTTGAGCCCGTAGAGAAAGCAAAGCCAGTCGCTAAAGGTGATGTAGATCCATTCCCGGGCGAACCTGA
>JAYVAZ010000462.1:0-3796 GCA_043750675.1 Pseudobdellovibrionaceae bacterium
ATGAGCTGCCTTTCAAAAATTTCTTTGTTAACTAATTGAAATTTGAGGCTTAAGTGCAAAAAGGCCAGCTCTTTTTTAATTTCCTATGAAATATTCGGGTTAGTATTTTCATCCGAAAAGTCCCCTCATTACACGTCAGGTTGCGGTTTCACGAAGTGGATTGGCGATGCGGCGAACGACATCAAAGCACTTGGCGCTTCAACACCGCTCAAGTAGCACTTCTTTCGAAGGCAAATAAAGTTACCGTAGCCCCCTGTTGAAAAACTGTGGGCTTTATTTTTTCATTCAGGGTAACAGCTCTGTCAGCTATTCAATCCTTATTGTCAGGACAGTTAATTCATCGGTGAGCAAAGTTCGACAAGAAACCCGTTGAAGTCACGAACGTAACACACAGTTTGTCCCCAGGGCTTTTTCAGGGGCTTGCAAACAGGTGTCGCGCCAGCGGCGACTGCTTTGTCGAATGATGCTTGAACATCTTCAGTTATAAAACCAATTTCAACCGCAAATGGATTTTTCTCAAGGTTTGAACGTTCATATTGAAAGCCATGGCTCGAGGCTGTTTGATGTTGAACAAACCCTAACTTGGTCGAGCCGGTTATGAGTTCACCGTATTGCTTATTTTCTTTGTCCACAAAGCCAGGTTCTAAGCCAAAAGCATTTTTGTAAAATGAAATACTTTGTTCAACGTCATCAACATAAAAAAGTGTATATCCAAGCTTCAGCATAACAACCTCAAATAAAAGTATTTTCTAAGTCGGCCATTAAAGTCAAACTTTGTAAAAAGTAGCTGGTTGTAATCTCAACCAAGTGGTTGAAGTTACAACCACTCCGCTGCTGCTTATTTTTGATCTCGCAGATTTTTGGTTGAGATTACAACCAAAAAATATTTTTCAAACTTACTTCAACATCAGTCATTTTTTAATTTTCTTAAATGGTTTCAAGGCCTTGTGCTTTGGCATTGCACACGGTTCATGAATTGAAATCTACTCCCTCGCGAATCATCGCAAATACACAAGGGGGAGTAATGAAAAATAAATTAAATAGACCGTGGCTTACAGCATCCGGTGTTGAAAGGCCATTGGACGAGTTGAAAGAAATATCAAAATCGTGGGACGAGCAAACCTGGAATGAATACCTAAACTGGTATCAGTCAGGGAATTCAGAAAAATTAGTTTCAAATAACGTATTCAGTAAAGTCTCAGAAGAACTTGAAAAAAAAAATATTTTTGAAAACTTCGGCTATCAGTCGTGTCCAGAACTACGAAGCTTTTGTGATCAGCTACTTCGATCTGTGCCAGAGTTTCAACAACAAATTTTGCGATCAATTTTTTTCGAAGGAATGACTCAAAGAGAAGTTGCATTCGATATCAAAAAATCTGCTGGCTGTATTGCTCAAAACAAAACTAAAGCCATTACAACGTTAAAACGGGTACACGGTGAGGAACTGGTAAGCGCCCGCCAATATATGAGGGGTACTGAAGTTTTTGAACCTGAAAAAATAAAATCATTATGGGACCAAAAGCTATCACACCAGATCAAAGATCAGCGCAGCTACGACCAATTAAATGCCAACCAAGAGCTTTTAAATCATTGTGTCGCAGATATTCGAGAAATATTTCAGAAACTATCAGAGGTTTCACGCCAAATCATATATTTAAAATTTTGGTGTGAACTTAGTACGTCTGAAATTGCTCGGAAACTGTCAGTAGGACTGAACATTGTTGAGCAAATAATTGATGCCACAGTTTTCAATATCAAATCACAACTCGTTCAAAATATCACTGAAGATTTAGCAGCCGCTTAACTTACAAGGGGGAACTTATGTTTTTAAATCAAGAATTACTACAATCATGCGAAGAATTTTTCGATCAAATTGCAAATATGAAAAACAGTGAAGAACTTAATGACGCCGTTGAATCACTACGCACTTTTTTAGAAAGAGATGTCGACGGATACACTCACGTTTCAGAGGAAAAATTAGCTTATGCCACACAATCAAGATTAGAAAAAATCTGGAAACTCATTTCTAAAGTAGAAAAGCAGACTAATACAGATCTCCTGTATTTCTATAAAGAGGTCATAGCAATAACTGAAGATTCATCAGGATATGAAGCCGACGATATCGAAGCCGATGATTCAGAAGAGGTCGAACCATGAAATTAATTTTTCAAAGAATAAAGTCTTTTTTTAAAAAATACATTTCAGTAAAGAAAGGAGAAATAAATTATGCTCAGTTTGAAAAGCTTGAATCTAAAAAATATCGGCAGCGCCATATGAATGATGATCCGTGCTTCACCAAACATCATCCCTATCATTGCACGGACCAATGCTTCCGCAAGCGCTAAAAAATAAGATCGATCATTTTTAACCAAGGAAACTCAAATGAAAAAAACGTTATTAACTTTAATTTCTGTACTCGCCTTTAGTTTTGCACAGGCCGACTACAACGCCCCCAGTTAACTTTCACTCTGATCAGCGGGCGGGCCAGTTTAACCTACCTATGCACTTGACGCAAGTAAGTTGCCAGATGCAATATGAATGAGTGGAATACCCTAAGAATTATCAAGAACTGACTAAGCGATTTGCGACACAAGATAGCTGCATTGACTACATTGCTTCGATTCGCTGGAAAGACGGCTTTGTCTGCACGGCCTGTGGTTCAAAAAACTTTTGGAGGTCCAAACGGCTATTGTGGATTTGTTCAAACTGCGAAGTTGAGTCTAGGGTTCTATCGGGAACACTTTTTCAAGATACCAAGCTGCCTTTAAACTTATGGTTCCAAATGATCTGGTGGTTTATGGGACAAAAGAATGGTGCCAGTGCGCTATCCCTTCAGCAAAATTTTGGTATCGGAAGTTATCGCACGTCATGGACAGTTTTGAAAAAGCTGCGCACATGTACTACCCAGCCATCAAGATCACAACTCAATGGAGATGTTGAAGTTGATCAAGCTTTTCTCGGTGGTGCAAATGGTAAGGAAATCATAATGATAGCTGCAGAAAAACGAGGATCGTCAACAGGTCGAATTCGGCTTCAACATGCTAAATCTGAAAAAGCTGTAGAAGTTCAAGGCTTCATTATTGATATGATCGAACTTGGTTCAAATATTATTTCAGATCGGCATAAAAGTTATCATACAATTGTTGAAAAAGGCTACTCCCGTGAGGCGATGAAAAAACCATATAGTTGGGAAGATGTGGATGGCGATGACGATCGATTATTGCCTCGTGTTGGGCGAGTCGCTGCACACATGAAGCGCTGGTACCTTGGAACTTATCATGGCGGCATGAAGATCACAGAAGTTCAGCCCTATCTTGATGAATTTGTTTTCCGCTACAATCGACGAACCTCAAAAAGTCGGGGTCTGGTATTTCATAGAATGATTGAGGCTGCGATTAGTTCTGAACCAAATATTTCTTAACTTGCGTCAAGTGCATAGGTAGGGCGATTTTACTAAATCTTCTTTTGGCCTTTTCAGTCCTCTTAACACCGATGCTTGTCCGAAGTTTTATGAGCGGTAAAATTACTCAAGCGGCACAAAATATGGGTGGGATGATTTTAGGCGCCGCGGCATTAACGCCAACTGGAATGATCGCAAATTCAAAAGCCATAGGTGCAGTAGCTGTTAGTAAAATGAAGTCAGCAAAGAATGAATCCAATTCCCCGGACGAAGTGGATCGACCCACTTAAGTAGCTCAGCCCTAATCGCAACAAACAATTAAACTTATTGAGGTGATGAATGAAATTTTCATTAAGCGTGGATGCTTTATCTAAAGAAAACAGTTTTTTAAAAATG
>JAYVAZ010000463.1:0-2552 GCA_043750675.1 Pseudobdellovibrionaceae bacterium
TGCTGTGTTCGCCACCCTCGTTCACTCGGCGCGCACGCTTTGCGATGGTGCGATGTGCATGCTGGTGATGGCGGAGTTTCGATGCCCGCGGGTTTATTCGCCGCGCTTGACGAGCCCAATCCAGGAGATCCGGCGGGGGCCGCCTGGGCGAAACCGGTGAGCGCGCGGCCCAGCAGCAGCGCAGGTACGAGCAAGCGAAAAACAAGGGCGGGGGATTTCATGGGGCGGGGTAGCGGCATCATGTCTCCGGTTGGTCGGAATCTGAAATCTCCGCCGCGCGTTACCGTCACACGGGCCGGGGCGTGGTTGCCGCAGAGGAAGGTGTCATGGGCTTACTTGAGTTGCACGTCCCAGATTTTGGCCCAAAAGTAATTTTCCGATTTCCATCGAAACTCCTGCGAAACCTGTAGCACCGAAAATGATTGCCAATAGAGCGATAACGAAAAATACGATAGCTGCTCTTAACATAAAGTCCTCCTTATAAATGGTTTGTTATGATTTTCTTAACTTATCTGGTGGATTAGAATTGCAATCGAAATACCAGCCTTACCTTGAATTAAATTCGATTAAGTCCAGGGTTTGGGGCATTTTTAACGTTTGTTTCGTTGCGTGGGTCTTTTTTCCTAGGTCTTCGCTATGGAAAATTGGAACAAAAAAAAGCCCTATTAAGAATGCGCTTAATAGGGCCAAGAGTATCTGACTATTGGGGGTCAGTATAATATTATTAGTACCAGTACTTTAAAACTCCACTTAATGAAAATGTATCTACTTCGTCACCGGCGATAACTGCATATCGAGAATTCATTCCCAACGTTAACGTTTTTCCACCGTCTTCATTTACCGGAATATCAAAACCAATTAATGGAGCAATAGCTGCGGCTGTTTTATCAGATTTAAACATAGCTCCTAATCCTAATCCGACATAACTGTCTTTGATAACCGTTTGGGTACCACCGAAGTTATAAGTGCCTTTTAACCAAATAGTATTTCGGTCGGCTATTTCATTACGATCATCAATTCTTGAGTGAATTAACTCTGCACCCAATCCGTACGGGATATAAGGTTGATAACCAACATCAATACCAACTTCATTTGCGGTAATTCCGCTGCGCTCTGGCTGTGCGGCTCCTAAGATAACGCCGAAATGTGGTCTCCATTCGCTAGATTGTGCTACTGGGCGTGGTCGCGGCAATACTGATTGCTTCGCCGAATCAGCAGCAAATGCTGAAGCCGAAAAAACCAAAGTTGAAACGACTGCGCTTACATATTTAATATTCATAATTTTTCCTTTGTTATGATTGTTTAGTGTTGTTCTTTATCGCCGGACATTATGCTGCTACTTTGCTGACCTACGGTTACCAATAAATCTGCTAAATCGGTGGCGTGCTCTTCCTCGTCAGCCAATATCCGTTCAAGCATTCTTCGTGTGGTTGTATCTGCGGAAAACCATTCAATCATTTGTCGGTAAACTTCGATTGCGATACGTTCTGCGACTAGATCTTCGCGTATCATCGTTACTAAGTCGCCACTTGTGCCGTACTCGGTTGCAGAACGCGCAGTGATTGTAGCTGGATTCATATCGGGATCGCCCCCTAACTGATCAATTCGTTCCGCTAATTCTATCATGTGCTTTTCTTCGTTTTCAGCATGTTCTTTAAATTCGGCGGCAACTTGAGGATAATTAATTCCTTTAGCGATTATTTGATGATGTCGATACCGAAGAACACATAAAATCTCACTGGCTAACGCCTCATTTAAAATCCTACAAGCCTGTTTCACATCCAACGGATAATCTACGGTGACGGCACCTTCAGATAACGATTTCTGAGCTTCCTTGCGAATCTCATTAATATTAAATACGGAACTATAAGTGATCGTGTCACTTTGACGTGAATCCATAGGTGCCCCTTTTGTTTTTCTTCTTGTTAGAAAGCAAGGTGAGTGCCATAAGAAAAATGGATGAGAATTATTAAGCGTGATCCAAAAATACCGTGTGTAGACTTTTGCCTCACTACCTTTTAAATTAACGCTCACTGTGGCGTTCTGGTACAGCGAGATAAACGAAAACAATAATAAGATCCCTAATTCAACTTGAAATTTATCCGAATTTAAAACGGTGGGCCCTAATCTTGCTTCCCAATCCATAAGTGATTTTCTATAGCCAAAGGAGTCTTATGAAAAAAATCCAACACGTAACACCTAAAATAAAAAAGGAAGAGAACTTGAAAGTTTCATTTTCAAAAGTGCTAAATATTCGAAAAAGAATAAACACCAAGAAAGAAATCGATACTTGGGAAAATGATGGCGGTAATATGAACGCAAAGACTCAGACATTTGAAATTATCGATGGTAAAGTTTGCGACACACCATTGAAAGTAGTGAATGCGAAAATAAAAAAGTTTATTAAATCTAAAGCCCTTCCTACCATTGCTTCAAAAAATTAATTCAGTTAGCCCGAATATTTCATAGGAAATTAAAAAAGAGCTGGCCTTTTTGCACTTAAGCCTCAAATTTCAATTAGTTAACAAAGAAATTTTTGAAAGGCAGCTCAT
>JAYVAZ010000464.1:0-1957 GCA_043750675.1 Pseudobdellovibrionaceae bacterium
CGGTTGAATCTCCAGTAGCTGATTCTGTCGCGATTTCCGAACAGCAATCGACTGAAGTTTACGACACGGCTTCAGTGGCCCTTGCACAACTCTTCAAACAATTAGAAACTAAATACGGCAAAGATATTGATAAACTTGAAGATAATCCAAACCTAATGAGTGAGGCTGATCGACAGATATTAGGTGCCTATAATGAGGCGCAAATAGCTGCTAGAAATGCAGTAGATGTTGCTTCGTACAATGAAGCTTTGGCAGCTTTAGAAAATGCGAAAACGGTCGAAGCTACAGCCGCGCATGATATACGGGTAAAAGCCACGGTGAAAATTCTCCCTAAGGTCATAGAAAACTTCGTTGCTGAAATGAAAAAATCGGACCCAAGTATTGCTTCCTTGCAAAATGTGGAAGCTAATAGATCCCAGCTATCCGCTGTGAACCAGGCCCGATTGGATGTTTTAATTCATTTAAAATCTGAATTAGATCCTAGCAATATTCAAAATCTAACACCCGAGACGTTTCAAACGACTGCTGCAAATATACAAAGATTTTTAGATTTAACCAATGGCAAAATAGACGCCTCTGGAAACCCGGTAGCAAAAGAAGTGGAAAGCAGTATTCCTACAGTAGGCGATGAAAATGGCTGGGGACAGTTTACCAGTTTTCAAACGTCCATTGAACCTGCCGGAGTTTTTGGTCCTACCGAAACCGCGCGATTTAAAAGTGCGAAAGATATTCACTTAGCAGAAAATATTAATGAAAATAATAAAGTTACTGATGAAAAAATCGATCAGACTTTTAAAAATTTTGATAGTGCAAAACGAAAATATGATTCAAATGCTAGGGGCGTAGAAATAGAGCATGTGACTGTATCTGTGAAAATGGCTTTAGAAGATATTCAGGCCAAAAAGGCAGCCGATGCACTGAAAACGGAAGATGAACTGGCTGCTTCTAAAGAAGAAGAATTACAAAGGCCTCGCAGAAAGTTAGATCCTACTAGCGAGAAAGCTGTTGCAAGACTAATCGATAAACTTGCACAGGTTGACACAGCAAAAATAGATGCGAATACAGCAGGAAAAATTCAAGCTCGTGTTTCGGAATATTCCCGTGGCGAAAATGGATTAAATTACCAAGCTATGAATGCAGACTGGAAGCAGTTTCAGATTGAAGAATTTGAAAGAAGATTAAAGAATGATGCTGTTGACGGAGTCCTTTCAGCCAAACAGCAAGATGATGTAAATAATTTTAAACAAAGCCTAGAAAGCATAGGCGGCTTACAAAATGGGCGTAATGTAGTCGTCGTTAGTGATGAAATTAATAATCAGTGGGGAACTACTAAGCACGAAGTTGACCATTATGTCATGGAAATGGTTGAAGGCCGTACCGGAAATTCTCGTGGCATTCAAGTGACTCCGGTTTCGGCAGCTGCAGCACTAAACACGGATGCGCCTGCGGCGACTAATCTGGATGCGCCTGCGGCACTAAATATAGATGCGCCTGCAGCGCAATTTAAACCTAAAATGGATTTCGCGGTTAAATGGACTGCCGAAACGGCGGAAAACTGGGTACAGAAGTTATCCAATCCAGTACTGATGACCTACGCTGATTTTAAAAAATTAGCGGTGGAATTTACCGAACTGAAATCGCAAGTTGAAAAATTAAAAACTGAAAATTTAAAAGCCGAAAATGCGTCTGATTCACAATTAAAACGCGATCTATTGCAGGCCTCGGCAATGAAGGCCAGGGTTGAACAACTGATTGCAAATATTGATGCGCAAATGGAGGCATCGGATCAGTCCTATCCCGTGGCAGCCACGCAAGGAAGATTTGTTCAATTAAATAAACAGGATGTTGCTGCGGGTACAACCATGACCGGCAAAGTAGAAAACCTACTGAATGGTTTAGCATCTAGTCCGGTGGTTCCCTCTCATTTGAATTCACTACTAAAATATTTGTCAGTGTT
>JAYVAZ010000465.1:0-1764 GCA_043750675.1 Pseudobdellovibrionaceae bacterium
ATAATAGAGCGCCATTTCAGAGAGACCCGCATATTTATTTCCTGCAAAAAGATTTTTACCATCTTTCCACAATGACATATGCATATGCATACCCGAGCCATTATCTCCAAAAATTGGTTTTGGCATAAACGTCGCCGTTTTTCCATGACGAGCCGCTACGTTTTTAGTGATATATTTGAACCACATCATTTTATCGCCCATAGCTAAGGCGTCATCGAAACGGAAGTTAATCTCACCTTGTCCCGCAGAAGCCACTTCATGGTGATGACGTTCAACACTAATACCTACTTTTTCAAGTTCCATGCAAATTTCGTTACGAATATCTTGTTGAGTATCAGTAGGTAATGTCGGGAAATAACCTTCTTTAGGTCGCACTTTGTAGCCTAAATTGCGCCCACCTTCATCGCGTCCGGTATTCCAGTTGGCTTCGATACTATCTACAGAATAAAAAGCACTATTATTATTCTGTTCGTAGCGAACATCATCGAAAATGAAGAACTCTGCCTCTGGACCGAAGTAAGCAGTGTCAGCAATCCCTGTGGATTGCATATAAGCTAAAGCTTTTTTAACAATTTGACGTGGGTCACGATTATAAGCTTGAAGTGTTTCTGGAAGGCAAACATCGCAAATCAACGACAATGTCGGGACTTCGATGAATGGATCCATTTTAGCCGTCGTAGGATCTGGCTTGATGATCATGTCAGATTCTTCGATTCCTCTCCATCCGCGAATGGAGCTTCCATCAAAACCAAAACCTTCTTCGAAGATTTCTTCGGTTAACTGATGAAGTGGAACGGTTAAATGTTGCCAAGTTCCGATCAAATCGCAGAACTTGAGGTCAACGAAAATTGCGCCGTTTTCGTGCGCATACTTCAGTGCTTCTTTTGGGGTCATTAGCGGGCCTCCTTATATGGCTTCTTCATTTTTTTCACCAGTTCGAATACGCAGCACGGACTCCACCTCGAGAACGAAAATTTTTCCGTCTCCAATTTTTCCGGTGTGAGCTGCTTTTTGGATGGCCGCAACGGCGGCATCACAGATTCCATCGGGAACTACAATTTCAAGTTTTACTTTTGGTAGAAAATCGACAACGTACTCAGCACCTTTATAGACTTCGGTGCGACCCTTCTGGCGGCCAAATCCCCTGATTTCAGTGACAGACACCCCTTCAACTCCGACTTCGGATAAAGCATCGACAACATCGTCAAGCTTGAAAGGTTTAATGATTGCTTCAATTTTTTTCATTAATTTCCAGGGTTGGCAGAATATAGCGAAAAATTTTCAAGAGCGCAAAATATGCAATCGCTTAACGCGAGATGATATTGTATTGCCGAGCTGTGTGTTTTTTGTTACACCCACCAAACATTTTGCGAAGTACCAGTGAAGTCAAAAGATACCGGGGGGATTCAAATGACTACAGCGCGTTTTTTCGTTTATGGATCAATGTCTGAGGGGATGGTCCATTTTTCAAAGATTCAGGATTTTATCCTGTCATCTGTTCCAGCATCTATTAAAGCCACGGCCTATCGTTTGAAAGTTGGTTTCCCAGCTCTTCTTAAAGAAGAGAAGGACGCTATTTTCGGGCATCTGGTAGAGCTCAAAGCTTCTGATCTATTAATAGGACTCTTGGATGAGTTTTTTGGCATGAACCGCCATGATCCAGAGCTGAGTGTTTACTCTAGAGAATCTGTGCCGGTACGCAGTGCAGACCATGCAGAACCCGTACATGCCTGGGTTTATTTTTTAAATCCAAAAAAGCTGCCA
>JAYVAZ010000466.1:0-4362 GCA_043750675.1 Pseudobdellovibrionaceae bacterium
GGATGCTTCTTCCAACTATTCATAACATCTTTTGACCAATTTAGATTTTTCAAATGCTAAATAAACGTAGTAGGCTGGATCTAATCCACTGTATCGACCATAGTTCAATTCGTTTGGAAATTTATGATGGGTGTTCTGGAAACTGATGCCCCAGGAAAACAAGGCTGCCCACCAGACATCAGTCGACATATCCAATACTTTAAACGGCCGCTTTCCAATTTTTAAGTTATGCCCGATTAGATTATTTATGCTTGAGACATGGAAAGAAAGAAGTATCCCCGGCAGATAGATGGTAAAAAAGAATACTGGTGAAGCCAGTAAAATCAGCAGCGCAACGCCCCAGATAATTTTATAGTAGTGCTTGTCTAAAAATAATTGAAATGGATCCTTAAGCAGTTCTCGGACTAAACGAACATTAATTTTTTTATAAAGAGAGGGACTAATTGTCCACCCGATATAGGAAGACCACACGCCATGTAAGGGAGATTGGTAATCCGAACCCGAATCCACATGAACATGGTGATTTCGATGCAATGAAACCCAGGCTAAACTGGATCCTTGGAAAGCCAACGATCCTAAAAAAATAAAAAGACGTTCTAAAAAGCGATTTTTACAAAGGAAATTCTTATGCGAAATCATTCGGTGAAAACCCAACTCTAATCCCAAACCCCCAACTGCCAAATAAACCAATAAAGTTCCTAATATACTTCTCCAGGTAAATTCGGTAGCGTAGTAAAATAAACCAAAACTTAATATATGAAGGGGAATAAAAGTCTTTAAAAAATACTCTGAAATATTCAGCTGCCGCTTTAGAATCATCAGTTTAGTTTAATCGTAGAGTCTGAAAAAAAAACCTTTTAAAAAGCCGGTCTTGGATTATAATGCATTGTTCTGAGCCCTACTTTGTTTGGGAACAGACCTCTTTTAGGGAGTTCAAACATCTTTGTCCATGCATATCAATAATCAAGTGCAATCGCATTTTGACATAATCTATGGAACCTAAGTTGGGAATTTTAACCAATCAAATGAAGACACGCCCTATAAAATAATTAAATTTATTTTTAACGAGACATCATTTAGTTAGGGCATCCATTTTAAACAACTATCTTATCAACTATTTTAAAATATTGTTTTTGGGCATCTAAACTATTTAAAAAGGACAAATGCTTTTGCAGCGATTGTTTTGAATCAAATACTATTTCGACAACATGAGTATTTTTAAAATTGTGATTTTTGATTTTTAGAATTTTAGAAGATTTGGTCATTTCTTCAATATGAAACGCAATCGGTTTTTTAAGTTTATTAAGATCCAAGATTTTTGAAAATTCTTCCGCACTTAAAAAGTTACCATCTTTTTTTTGAATAAATCTAAAAAGCGTAACGCTTGCTATAGCGCTGTTTCCAAATTGCAAAGGAAAGAAAGGAAGTAACGCAGAGGAAAGTATTTTTTTTAGGAAAATTCTTCTTAGCATGCAGAGATAATAATATATCCAATACTGATGAAGTGCAAGTTTAAAATGCTGAAAACGAACGTGCGTGTTAAATCATTGTAGCTAAATTGCTAGCCTTAAGTACATTGAATCACGATTAGGATTGTGGCGAATATGGCGACAGGTAGTAATAAGTTCGGTTCGTGAATAGGTTTAGCCATTTTAAAATATTTGATTGCTAGATTGGATTCAAGTGTTGGTTGTAAATATCGAAAATGTATCAATTTGATACGCGCGGCTTATCATCTAAAGACATACAGGCTAGCACGCTATCGTTCGCAAATTGATTTTTCCCTAGTAACAACTAATCATAATTGATTTGCATTTCATTATTGAGCAAAGCAATTAACTCCTTCAAATTAGGATTTTCTTCCTTTGAAAAGTAGACAATTGATTGAGGACAATTAAAAAGTTGAATAGATTTTTTTTGTACAAGTCGAGCCGGAAAATAATCAGCTTTTATATATCTATTTACTTTAGAGGCTGTCCATCGGTCCCTTTTTAAAAACGAATTCATTAGACGCTGTGAATATTCGTTTAAATTGAAACTTGTGATCATATATTTAGTTTTATCGCTAAAAAAAGCCTGTTGAATTGGTAATAAGCATGTCGAAATCAAGTGAATTTTTTCATAGCCCTTTAGCGTACATGATCTTGATCCAAGATAGGCAATTTGTGGTTTTAAAACGTGACAGGCAGAAAAGGCGATTATCTGCTTTTGGTAAGATGCTATTGTAATACAACCGCTGTTGTACCGGCCCTGCAGGTAGATGCAGTTTAAAACTGAATTTGGTAAATGCCTAAAATTGATTACTTGATAGTTTGATAAAATTTCGCTTTTAGAGTTTTGAGAATATTTAGAAAAAAAAATAACAAAAGAATTAAGCCAAGCCAAGTAATCACTTGGCAAAATAGTGACAAATTCAATTTCTTCCGATTTTATCAATGAGTCCAATTGGTTTACTTATTAAATGTGAGGCAATTCATAATTATAAATTATAATATATAGAAAGCGAAACTAGGCAAATATGAATAAGTTTATTAAAACCTATGATGAATTGCGTAAAAAAAATAAATGAAACCTGAAAAATGAGGCTATCTCACCGACCTTAAGGACGAGAAGTGGGAAATCATCGAGCCATTAGTGCCACCGGCTTCCCTTCAAGTATGATCCCGAGTGCTTTTCTCCCGAGTTGACAGTCTTTTACTACTTCAGCAGATGGCCACAAGGTGGAGCCTAGCCGTCCATTAATGACGCGCTTCGAATGCAAGTTCGAATTCAAATTGGCAAAAATCCAGAGCCGAGTGCGCAATTGGTTACTTGAAGTCATCAAACGTAAGTGCATGCTTTTTTTGTGCTCATCCTACCTCGACCCAATACTTCTTAGACGGGCACTTAGAGAAAATTTAGCATATACAAAAAGAATTTTAAAAGTCATAATATCGAACTTAATAAGTCGGGAGTTTATGCTAGTTTCTGCATTATTTAGATCAGCCTCAACCCACTTTTGTTATGATTTGTCACAGAAGTTAGGCCTTATTTTTTTGGATGAAATTTTCGATCCACTTAATGACGATATTCTTAAGATGAAAAGAATTAATCATGAGTTTAGAGATTACACGGGAAGGTTAAAAAACAAGAAATTGGGCATGCAGGATAAAGTTAATCTGTGGCATCAAAATGAGGGTTACCTGATCAATAATCATAACTACGATATCCCCTGGTTCGAAGCCGCGAACTTGTTTTATTGCCGTAAGGATTTGTTGGGCTCTTTAGATTCCATGTTTGAACTGATCAAATCCTCGAAACAGCCGGTTGAAAATATCTGGATTTATGCTGATTGGATGCGTAAATTTATTGAATACGTTTTAATATGCCAACGGGATAGGCCGTTAGTCATAGCCGAAGATATCGGCTATCAATTTAGGAAAAATGCCGCGCAGGCCGATGAGTTCGTTCAAGAAGTTTTTAGAAAGAAAATCAATGACGACCTTTATAAAGACTTTTTAAATTATGCCAATACTCACTCTTCTCCAATGGAGAAGGTATTAAAACTAAAAAAAGAGCTTGAATGCTTTTCTAAGAACCCTATTATGTTCTGATGTATAGCCTGGCTTTGTTTGTTTTTCAGGTCATTGCCCATTTATCTTTGGTTTATTTTGCTTTCCATTTTATGTGGGTCGATTTCTTATTAATATTTGTGTTCTATTTCTTATTTACCGGCATCGGTTCGGACATGACCTTTCATCGTTTGCTAGCCCACAATAGTTACAAGGCTCCGGTTTGGTTTTACTGGCTGGGAAACCTTTTTGCAACCCTAGGAGGTGTGGGATCAGGTATAGCATGGGTGGCAAACCACCGTGCTCATCATCGATACGTTGATACCGAAAACGATCCACATTCGCCGCACTTCAAAGGTTTTTTGCGAGTACAGTTTCTTTCTATGTTCGAGCCGGTGAACTTAAAGTTTGCGGTAAGACAATTAAAGGATGAAACACTGGTTTTCTTTCATAAGTACTACTGGATTATCCACGCAGTTTATTTCCTTTTACTATTTACTTTTTATCCGCGGGGCCTTCTTTCTTGCTATCTGGCCCCAGCGGCTTTGACCTGGTCCATGAGTTCATTTATCAACAATTTTTGCCATCTATTTGGATATAGAGTTGCAAATACTGAGGATAAATCGACAAATAACTTTTTGATTGGGATTTTATCATTTGGCGAAGGCTGGCATAATTATCATCATGCTAATCCCACTGACTCCCGATGTGGCCATAAAAAATGGGAACTAGACCCAGTCGCACGAATGATTGAATGGATTAAAATCCCGCATTAAAAAGAAAAATTATTTATAAGTCCCGCAATAACTTC
>JAYVAZ010000467.1:0-17425 GCA_043750675.1 Pseudobdellovibrionaceae bacterium
TAATTTCTAAAAGAATAAGGCTGATGAAAATACCTATAAAGACAGCCAGCACTTTAAATATAAAAACTCGCATTCTAAAATTATTCTAAAATTTGATACTTAATTCAATTTAATATTTTCTATTGTGATTATATAATTCCATAGTCAATCCAGTACAAGTGAAGGCTTAGCTTGCCGGGCCAAAATCCAGCGATAGGTTTCGATGGTTGCCTTAGGTCAATTTTTAAGTAGAGATTGTCCTCCATTTTATGACTTGAACAAAGTAATCTGTACAAGATAACATAAAAAGATGTTGGAGCAAAAGCGTGAAAAAATACTTGTCTATTCTATACTTCTTGTCGTTAGCATCGGCCTTGCCTCTGCGATCTTAACTGAAGTCAAGCTATGGCCTTTTGTAAAATACGATATGTACTCCAACACCTTAAAGGATTTTAATTTTGTGGCCTCGGTTGAAGGAATTAAAGAAGATAAAAGTAGTTTCAGTTTAAAAAACAATCATTTTAATAACAACGGAAGTTTTGTAGGTTTTCCTCTTTTCTTTAGTTTTATTTTTCAGGCATCAATGGAACCTGAAGCGCGAAAAAAATTGGTATCCAAGCTGTGTCAAGTTTACTACAATTTATATACTTCACGTAGAAATCAAAAACTACATGACGGCCCCAAAATTCTTGGCCTGCGTATTTATCTAAAATCTTGGCAAAACTTAAAAGATCCGGCTCAAATTAATTTACCTGAAAAAGAAGAATTGGTTTATGAAGAATACTTTAACTAAATTTGAACGTTTTCTGTTTAAACCAACTACCCCGATCGGGCTTGGCTTGTTTCGAATTTTTTATTACTTATCTGTGATGCTTTTTGCCCATAATGCTTTTGCAGAGATGCAATTCAATCGATCTAGCGTGCTTTATGAAACGATCGGAATTTTCAAATTTCTACCTGAACTCCAAACCACTGATTATTTGACAACGCTGTTACTTTATAAAATTTTTCAATTCCTTTCCTTTTGCGCCCTAATAGGTCTTGGAGCTATGCCAATTCGCATTTGTGTTTTTATTGTTGGCGCCTACACTTTTGGTAATCAATACAATTTTCAAATCTATCATCAACATGATTCCTTTGTAATTATATCTCTTTTCATCCTGATTTCTGCTGAACTCAATGAATGTTGGTCCGTAGATTCTTTATTATTTAGGAGCTCACGTTTTAGTCGGATTCGCAATTATGATGGTTCCTACCTTCAAATTATAAAGCTGTACTGGGTCTTTGTTTTTTTCAGTGCCGGAATTTATAAATTCCACGATTCAGGGCTGGCATGGGCTTCACAGGACAGCTTGCGGAAGATACTCGTTTACTATAGCTATTTCGACCTTCCGATTGATAAAGACCTTAGGAGATGGGGACAGCTTCTTCTACAGCATGAGTGGATTACCATGACTAGTAATTGGATCAGTCTATTCACAGAATTGTTCGCTCCTGTGGCTTTATTTGGTGGTGTCTGGACAGCTTTAAGCGTTGGCGCTGTTAGTTTGCTTATGTTTGCTATTCATACATGTCTTCATCCTATTTTTCTTTACGGGACAATACCCATTAGTTTAGTTTGGTTACCATGGGACTTATTAGCCGAAAGACTCAAAAATAGGATCGCCTTATTGCAAAAGAGATTTTTATGAGTGTATGGAATATTGGTTTATCTAAACCCTTGCTTAGATTTTTAAGAAGGCCTTCCAATATGCAAGCTATAGCTGACATTTATCAGTGTTATAGCAAAGATCTACCAACTCAAAACGTCGTTCAAAAAAAAGTTTTATCAGATGAAAGATTCAAGAATCTTTATGATAATTGGTATGTTCACAAAGAATCTCCCCTGGAAGAACTACTAAAACTACCCAAAGGAACCTTCGGGCATATTTATGCAAGACATATGAAGCAAAACCAGATCGAACCTTATGCAAATCCCTATAGCGAAAAAAATATTTTGACTTATTTATGGTTTAGAGCCGGCCATGTTCATGATATTTGCCACATAATCTTAGGATTCGATACTTCGTACGAAGGTGAACTAGCGATAAAAGGTTTTGAGTTGGCTCAATGCCATTCGGCTTCAACTGCAGCCATACTGAGTGGTGGGTTATTAGGGGTTTCAGCAAGGCATCCTGAACTAAGCCCTAAAATTATGGATATGATTATCGAAGGATATAATTTAGGTAAGGCTTTTCCATTATTAATTGGAATCAAATGGGACGAGGAATGGAAAACTCCGATAAAAGAGCTGTATGAGAAATATCATTTTCCTAAAAATCACCGACAGTATGATATTCTTACTCAAGAAACATTTTAAGATCAAAACCAAAAAAGGGAATCTGATGGGTGATCAGACTCCTTTTAACATGGAGTTAAAAACTATTATTTATTAACTACTATCTATTAACTCTTATCGTTTCAATTGAATAACTTCGTTTAATAATTCATCAGTCGTTGTGATGGTCTTCGCATTCGCTTGGAAACCACGTTGATTCTGAATTAAATTTACGAATTCAGCAGCTAAATCGACTGTCGATCTTTCCAAAGACTTTGCGAATAATTTTCCGCGTCCTGATTTTCCGGCCATACCCAATGCAGGTAAACCTGAATCTCTAGACTCTTTCAGTCTATTGTTACCGACTTTGAACATCGCTTCTGGATTTTCAAACTTGGCAATTGTGATTTGTCCTAAATCCTTCGCTTCACCATTTGAATATAATGCAGTTAACACGCCTTCGTCATTGAATGACATATTGGTGATTGTACCTGCAGCACTTCCATCTTGGTGCCAAGTGATCAAATCAGAATCTTTACCGTATTGTTTAGTTCCGTCGATACCTTTTCCACCTTCAGCAATCGGATCTCCGAAACTTAATTTCATAACTTGATTTTGGAAAGCTCCGCCTTTGAAATTCAGATTGCTGTCTGTCATTTCTTGGCTTTCTAATTTTCCATCAACGTTGAAAACCAGTTTACCCTTTAATACCTCTGAAAGTTTACCCTCTTCACCGCCAGTGACTTCTTTGCCATCACAGATTCCGCGGTAGTCCCATTGACGATCTGCCGTTTTATTAAAAAATACAGTGATCAAATGTTTGTTACCTTGAGAATCGTACATTTCGATTCCGGTAGAATAGTGCGAAGTCGCATACGGATCTTTAATGTCGAATTTTTTTGTAGGCTCCATTCGAGAATCTAGATTCAAATCTACTTTTACTTCTGATGTTGCTTTAGCCGGAATCAAAGCCCGAGGAAATTTGATGTCTGCTGTTTTATTTAAAATGTGACCCTGTTCATCGGCTTGATATCCTTGAACACGTTGATTATCATTACTTACTAAAAAACCTTCTCTATCAAAGTGGAAAGATCCATCCCGCGTGTAAGACTCGCCATCGGAACCTTTTACTTTGAAGTAACCATCACCAGAGATGGCTAAGTCAGTTGCCTTTTCGGTTGAATCGACGTTACCTTGGGAAAGAATCGGATTTACCGCGCCGATTTTTACCCCGCGACCAATCTGATTACCACCCAAAATACCTTTTAAGTTTTTTGAAATGATATCTTGGAATTCAGCCCGACTGGCTTTGAAACCTGTAGTGTTCGCATTTGCGATGTTGTCACCCACAACACCTAAAGCTTCACCTTGTGCGGTCAAACCGGATACACCGGTATATAAAGAAGAAAGAATACCCATAATAACCTCCATGTTATCGGCAGAATCAATCAATCATCTGCCTGTTTGGAGAGCCTCCTCTGCGAGGACCAGCTCTTATTTAATTTTTACCTGATTATCATCCTGATAATTTCGGTATTTAATACTTTTCGTTTAACTCCACTCCACCTTAGGTGGAACCTCTTCGGGTTACATGACGATCGTGCTGTCGATATTGGTAAACACATTTTCTTTCAACGCCTGTTTATCCATAACCGTTACTACCGTCTTATTCTTCACACTTACGATCAACGCAGTTTCATCCATTAGGATCAAAGAATCTTTCGATCCCTTTGCAGCTGCTCTGCCAATCGCATCGTTCAACTTTGCCATCTGCTCTGGCTTAAAACTAATTCCGCGGCTCATCATTCGCTCTACAGCGTGGTTGGAGAACTTCACTCCGTCCACTGGCGGCTTCGCTGCCGAATCTAACTGCAGCTTCCCTACAAGCTGGTTCGCACCTACTTGATTGTTCTGCTGCAACGCCTGCAGAGTATCTCCAAAACTAGGGCCATTGCTGACTTCTTTGTCTTGGGGTCCTTTGCCTTGCGGAGCATTTACCGCTAGGTCATTTCCAATTCCGTTATTGGAATTGATTTGTCCTAACTGCGATGAAACATTTTTAAGTTCCACTTGCTGACTCCGGCGCACTCGTCGGTGCGGCAACTTCCTTAGCACCCGCAGGTGCGGCAACTTCCTTAGTGACTTGGTTTATCATATCGCGACTCATTCCAACATTGTTCATCATCTGAGTCAATGGGTCAGGTTTCGCTTCTGGTGCCCCTTCGCCGGTGTTACCACTTTCCTTCTTATTATTAGTTTGATTCAAAGCATCGGTCTTTTTCAAGTCTTGCCCGACCACAGAATTTATTTTCTGGCCATTCTTCAGTAGACTTGGGTCGATGATTTTCTTCACATCCTTTAATTTCACGCTTTGATTACCGACTAACAGTACGGGTCCCTCGTTAGTATAGTTCACTCCCGTGATCACTCCTTCGAAATCAGTTTTCACTGCTAATTTTTTTCCGTTGGTCGCATCGGCATCAATAAAAAATTGATACTCTCCGGCCGGAGTCGTATTTCCTTTTTCATCTTGGCCATTCCAAGAAAAACTATTTTCGCCTTTAGGCATTGCTTTCATAGTGATAGAACGCACGGTTTCACCTTCAGCATTACGAATGCGCAGAGTAGCGCCCTTTGCACTGTCGGGAAGCACAAAACTGAATGTATGATCTTTATCGCCCTTCACACGAGTTAGTTTAGAAGAGTCACCTTCTACTGCTTTCCCGATAAAATTCAGAGCCTGAAAACTTTCTGAAGGTTTTTGGCCGTTTTTAATATCGGTCAATGAAGTATTCATATTTTGCATTTGCTCTAAACCCGAAAACTGCGCCAATTGCGCCGCCATTTCGTGTGACTTCAGCGGATTGGTTGGATCTTGATTTTTCATTTGTGCGAACATCAATTTCATAAAGGCATCTTTATCCATTTGATTATTACCAACGCTTCGTACTTTTTTGCTGGCATCAACATAATTGGGATCGACGACTTTATTTAATATATCACCAATATTTTCGCCACCCAGTTGTTCAACGCCACCGGCTGACAAACTTTGTGATTTTGATGATTTTTGAATTTCATTTTGTGGAGAATCACTCCACGTTTTTGTTCCTAATTTGTTACTAATTACACCCATTTCCAAATCCTTGTTATGTTGCACCGTAGGTGCACTTATAGGGTTAAGTAGAGAGAGCCAAAAACTCTCCCTACGATTATTATGACCTTTTTATGCAACAAGATCGAGTCCAGCTCCTTTACCTTGACTCAAATAACGACTTTTTGCTCGCGCCGTATCTGAGCTGGGGGTTAAAGCTTCTGTTTTACCGTTCGAAGAAAAACTTGTACTTTTGCGTTGATCAAAGAATTGATCACGACTATTCAGGTTGTCCTCTCGGAACTGTCCTAAAAACTGTCTTGCTTGTTCGCGATTTTGGTCAAAGTTACCATTGTTCATAGAATCTTGAGACTGATTATTTACATCAACCTTCATATGATCCATTACTAATTTATGGCCACTTAAACTTTGCTTCAAATCACCGATCGAATTCTCAATTAGTTTTTTGGTTTCCTTATTGTCGGTCGCCATTTGTACATTCACTTTTCCTTCGTGTACGATCACTTTCATCTGGATTTTTCCCAAACCTTGTTCATTCAGTTCAATCGTAGCTTCACCGCCACCTTTTTTAACTAAAAACTGGGTTTGATCCATCACCTTTTGAATAGCCTCTTTTCGATCTACTGAATTGGCTGCTTGCGATCCAGCTGCCGCACCACTTGCTAAGGCAAATCCACCTTCTGACTTATGATTCATTGGGTGTGCTTTAGAAAACGAATCGATTTGGCCTTTAGAATCCCCGCTAAAGCTTTCTTCATCAAATTCTTGATTAGAGCCGCCTTGGTCGAAAGATCCCGGAGAAGTGCCCGAAGAATCACTAGGTGATACATTTAATTGGTTTCGCAACCAATTCAGACCAGAGTCCGATGTAATATCCATAGATTCATTGCCCGACTTCGCTGCCAACTCTTTAGCGCCTAAAGATTTTGCCGAAACATTTGGTCCACTTTTTTGAAGTCCCTCCGCCGCTAATGCCAATGCCGACAACTTCTCGGAAAGTTGTTGCTTCTGAACTTCATCCAAACCATCCAAGGCCATTTTTCCCGAACTTGCTGTGTTCGTAACGGAATCCTGAAAGCCTGTATCAGGATTTATGACATCTTCAAAGTTCTGCGTATCAACGCCTAACTTATCGGATTGGTCCAGATACTGATTTTGTTCATTTAACATTTGCAACTGATTAATATCAATTGGTTGCGAGCTGGGTTTCAGTTCCTCCATCATCGGTTCTTCAGATGTGTGATTCAGAAAAAATCTTTGATTCAAACGATCCAAAGATTCATTTAACATCGCACGACGTTCCTTCGCATTCAAAGATTGCAAGCCGTCTTTCGAGGCCGTTGCGCTTTGACGAATTTCCAGTCCTGACTTTACCGATTCTGTACCGGCACTGTTCAAAGAATCCTCCGCAAGCTTTGCACCTTTCGGTACTAAAAAAAATTGCGGCGTAGGCTGAAGCGAATTCATATCAGATAACATCTGCATATAAAGTGCTTGCGCCTTTTCTTGATCCTTTGGATCCAGATCTAGGTTTTTTATAACTTGTGAAGCTGTTAACTCTGGGGATTTTTCTAAATCTTCAGGCTTAAGCATCGCCATGGCCCCTAGTATATCTTCTGGGGGGATGCCAAGTTCACTCTCCATTGAGTCCATAAACTCTTGCATCGCTTGCTGCTGTTGATTTTTCTGCAACCTTCCCACCGATTTTACACTGCTTTTTTCAACAGTTTTTTCGGCTTTCTCCGGTTGCTTTCCTTTCGAATTTTCGGCTTTCACAGACTGCGTATCTTTTACTGTCTCTTTTTTTTCTGGCCGTGCTGGCTTGGCATCTACTTTTTCTTGCAGTTTCGTTGAAGTAGATGAGACTTCCTTCCTATTAACGTCAGATGGGTGTTCGACTTTTTTGTCTAACTTCACATCTAATGTTTTTTCGAAGGAATCTGCGCCGAGCTTACCTGTACCGACTACCTCCTGTTTGTTTTCAGCAAACAGTTTTGGTTCAGTACCGCGTAAGTCTTTGAGCGACGGGCCCAGACTCATTCGGTCTGTGAACAAAAATTTCTCCTTTCATTGCGCCTTTTGGGCAGCAGTTTTAATTCGCCCATGTCGTGGGCGGTTTACTTTCGTTTATATCCCGCGTACTTCTCCGAAAACAGTTTAGCCTTCTCTGGCTTTACTAAATTCAAAATTTCCGCTGCATTTTTCTTTTTCATTTTACTAATAATCTCGATGGCTAAATCCTCGTCAATTGTTTCAAAAACCTGCGCGGCCTGTTGCGGCTTCATGCTGGAATACAATTGAACCAAAGAATCAATTTTTGCCTGATCGGTATTTACTTTTTCTTCCAAAACTTGCGAAACATTTTTTCGCGTCTGTTCAATCTCTATTAATTTTTTTGCCAGCTCTTCTTTTTGTGCGTTGATTTCGGCTTCCATGCGATTAAGTTCTTCTTCGCGAGCATCCAATTCTTTTTTTCTTTCAGTCAGTTTAGAAAAGTGATCCATCTGTCCTGATTCCGCCTGGGCGGCCTTGGGTTTTACTTCACCTTCTTTGGCTTCAGCCGTTTCCCCTGGTTTAGTCGTTTCCTTAGGTATCTTGTCTTCTTTTTTCTCTTCAGCTTTAGGTGTCTCTTCAGCGTGTGCTCCCGGCATTACCGAAAATTCAACTTTTTTAACAACCTTTTCGATATCATCAATATTATCCCAACCTACGGCTATTAAACTGATCGCCAAAACTAGAAATAGGATCATCACCCAAGGAACCTTTTTCGACGTTTTTTCTCTTCCTACTAATCTCTTTTGGCGTAATTGATCACGAACTAATTCAATTTTTTCCTGCTGAGTTAAATTGGGCTCAAATTCAGGACGTGTTTTAGCATTCATTTTCTTAAGCAATTCGTCTACCGTTTTGCCTTTATATGGATTCGGATCTTCCTTCAACAATTGCGGTTTCGCCGTAGATTTTTTTCCACCTTCAGTGTTTGCGACTTTTACTTTTTTAAAAAATTGATCGTAACCGCTCTTCAAGTTGAATCCTTTTTAAATCTCATAACATTTAGATCGTCGACTTGTTTTTGATCCTTTTTATTTTCCTGAACCCGAAACTCTTCTTTTTTCTTATCCTTAAGCTTATCTATTATTTTATAGTCAATTGCCTTCAGCCGCAAAATTTCCTGTAATTTCTCTACTTTGATCCCATGTTCGCCTATGACCTTCCGCTGTCTTTCAATGCGAACGTCTTGTCCCTTCTGAAAGTCGAAGACTAGACTTAGTGCTGATCCGGCTTGCCCGCCATTACTCTGGGTTTCAAAGGAATACTTTCGTGAATCTTCCAAAGTAACTTGTAACTGATTTAATTTTTCCAATTCGTGATTTAATTCCGAAAGTGCCTCTAGATAGTCCGTTTGCGCGACTTCCTCTAAAGTTTTGCGGTGCTTTAGCACCTTTTCAAAGGCGAATTTAAATTTCATTTAGTAATTTACCAACAACCCTTGCATCATTCTGATTGCAGTATTGAAATCGGTTTTTTCTTCTACTCGTTGCCTTAAGAAGGCATTTAATTCATCAATAATTTTTACAGCTTTATCAATTTTTGGATTACTACCAGTTTTGTAAGCGCCAATATTAATTAAATCTTCGGCATCTTTGTAGGTTGCCAGAATTTCTCGAATTTTTATCGCATTTTTTTGATGCTCGGGCGAAATGACATTTTTCATGACCCGGCTGGCACTTTGTAAAATATCAATCGAAGGAAAGTGTCCCCTATGTGCTAAGGCGCGGCTTAAAACGATATGTCCGTCAACAATGGACCTAACCGCATCCCCAACCGGGTCATCCATGTCATCACCTTCTACTAGTACGGTGTACAGACCCGTGATACTGCCTTCGTCTTCGAAAGATCCTGCGCGTTCCAATAATTTCGGCAACGTCGAAAATACACTGGGAGTGTATCCTTTATTCGCAGGGGGTTCACCAATGCTTAATCCAATTTCTCTTTGTGCCATTGCAAAACGAGTTACCGAATCCATCATAAATAAAACATTTTTTCCAATTGAAGAAAAGTACTCTGCAATCGCGGTCGCCACAAAAGCACCACGCATCCGAATCAAAGGACTTTGATCACTGGTCACACAAACAATTACAGATCTTGCCAAACCTTCACGCCCTAAATCATTTTCGATAAATTCCCGAACTTCTCTTCCGCGCTCTCCAATTAATGCAATGACGTTAACATCGGCCTTGGTATTTCGCGCCATCATTCCCAATAAAACAGACTTACCTACCCCCGAGCCAGCCATAATTCCAACCCGCTGCCCTTGTCCGATAGTCAGGTTTGCATTGATTGCTCGAACTCCCAAATCCAGGGGATTGCGAATGGGTTTACGACTTAAGGGATTACGAACTTCATTATATAAATGCGCTTCGCGTTCGCCTTCGACCACACCCAAACCATCAATGGGTGATCCCAGTCCATCAATAACTCGGCCTAAAAGATCTTCGCCAACTCGTATCGTAGCAATGGGTCTTTTTAAAATAACTTTCGAACCCAAACCGACGCCGCGCATGTCACCTAATGGCATCATCAGTACTGACTTATCCTTAAAACCTACGACTTCCGCTTGAACACACTTGTCAGCACCAGACGCATAAATTTCGCAGGTACTACCTACGCTGGCTCCTAGTAGATAGCCCTTGATCAGCATACCGGTGACTTCGGTCACTTTGCCGCTGTCATTAGTCAAATGAGCCGAACTGACTACATCCTCATATTTTTTGAAGGAAAAAGTCTTACCTAACATCCACTAAGCCCCTAATTTTTCTTTTACGTTTGGTAAATTTTCTACAAGCGCTTCCCAAAGCTTCGCCACGCGCTCTTCAGTGCGTGCATCTATTTCACCGTAATTAGTTTGCACGACACATCCGCCTTTAGAAACTTCGACGGCAGCTTGCAAATTCACCTTTTTAAGAAATTCATACTCACGTTTATTATCTTTTTTAAGTTCTTCAAAAAAATCAAATTGTTCAGGAGAGACCAATACATTAACTTGTTCGTCGATTTGCGCCATTTCAATGGATCGACGCAACACCTGTAAGGCAATCTCGTCGTCCATTCTAATTTCCTTATAAGCTAATCTAGTCGCCATCTGAAAAACCAGTTGAATCAAGTGTGATTCATTCTGTGTTGCCATTTCAACTTTCAGATTTCTAACGGACTGAATTAACGTTTCAAAAACTTCCAACTTATCACTGATGTCTTTGGTTTTTTCTTCCAAAGCAAACTTTTTGCCATCTTCCAAACCTAACTGGTAGGCCTCTTTGTAGGCAGCCTCTTGAATTAGCTTCAGTTTTTTTAATGTCGCATTTTCAATTTGGTCATGTAAAGACTGCGCCTCGATGGTATCAACACCGGTGCTGATACGTATCGAATCATGCATTGTAAAATCAGATCCTTGATTTTGTTTTGCCTCGACGTATTTCAACGCTTGTTTTGGCGTCATCAACTCAATTTTAGGTGGGACAAAGTCCAAAATCTTAAATGCAGTTGAATCGGCTTTAACAATGTCTCTGGCCAAATTGATTGAATTAGACAAGTGCATCCTCCGAGCCACCACGAGCAATCAGGATCTTTCCTTCGGCTTCTAATCTTCTGGCCGCATTTACTATTTCCTGTTGTGCCTGTTCGACATCCGATAAACGAGAAGGTCCCATATTATTCAGATCTTCTTTTAACATCTCTGCCGCGCGGGCCGAGATGTTTTTGAAAATCTTAGTACGGATATCTTCACTGGCCGTTTTCAAAGCCAAAATCAATTTGTCATTAGGGACTTCTTTAAGTAATGACTGAATTCCGCGATCGTCAATTTTAACGATATCATCAAATACGAACATCAATTTTCTGATCTCTTCTGCCAGCAATGGATCTTTTTCTTCCAAACGCGACATAATCGAAGTTTCGGTATTTTTGTCCATTACGTTCAGCATTTCGGCCACTGGTTGTACACCACCTAAAGCCGCTTGCTCTACCGTGCTCATTGAAGATAATTCTTTCTTTAATACCGCGTCGATTTCGGCAATCAACTCTGGTGCAACATGATCTAGATTCGCCATACGTAGAACAACTTCGGCCTGTAGGGCGTCAGGTAAACGTTTTAAAACCTCACCTTTTTTCTCGGGCTCTAAATGCGAAAGAATAACTGAAACTGTTTGCGGATGTTCATTAACCAAAAAGGTTGATAAGGATTTTGCATCCACCATCTCTAATGACTCTAAAGTTCGTCCCCCACCAGAAACGACGTTTAATCCACCCAGAATGGCGCGCGCACGTTCTTCGCCCAGTGCCGTAACGATCGTATCTTTATTCGTAATTTTTTCGGAAAAAATGTAATCTTGAGTTTCACTTACTAACTCATAGTATTCTTCTAATACTTTTTTTGTAACATGAACGGGAACAACTCGATACTTGGGCATAATATTTAATAATTTTCTAATGTCGGCATCATCCAAGGTAGAAATTAACGGCGCCAACGCTGCAGGCCCTAAATAGTTCATTAAAACTGCGGCCTTTTCAAATCCTCTTAGTTTTTCATATTCTAAATTATCTGCTTTTTGTAACTTCATGTTATCCGTCCTTTCTTACTAACCACATACCAAATGCATTTGCGGCTTTTTCTTGATCTAATTCTACAATCGCCATAATACGATCTTTAAGTAATTCAGCCTCGGCTTTGTCAGGATCTATCGATTCTTCTAAGATCGGTAAGGCCGTGGTCATACCCGGTAATCCACTGTCGACGGACTGCAATTCTTCTAGTTCTTCAATTGTTCTAGGCAACATATCCTCCACTGAATCTTGGAAACTGTCGGTAATCCATTGCATAAATGGTTTCATTATTACGAAGAAGAATAGAACGAAAACTAATCCAATCAAACTCCACTTGAATAATCCGTGTAATAATTTTTTGCGCTCTAAGGATGTTAACAAACGATCCGAGTCGGTGAAGTCTTCTGCCAAAAACTGAATATTTTCAATTTTTACCGAATCACCACGTGCAGCATTAAAACCAATCGCACTTTTAACTAACGTTTCGTATTTAACAAGTTCTTCCGGTGTTCTTTGAACCCATTTAGACTCAAAAGTTCCATCCTCTTTTTTAACTTGCGTTTGTACGCCATCAACCAATACCGCAACACTGATGCGTTCAATATTTCCCGCACCTTCTTTGATATTCTTAACAGTTTTTGGTACTTCGTAATTGATGGTCTTTAATTCTTTTTTTACATCTTGTTTAAATCCAATTTGACCTGCGTCTTCCGCACCCGGAAGGTTAGAGCGTGAACCAGGAACACCGGCGGGGTTTGATCTAGCCCCATCTAACGATTCTTCTTCAGACTGCTGACTTCTGACGGCTGTTTTGTCAGGGTCAATAGTTTCTTCCACTGACTGAGTTACTTTCATATTTAAAGTAGCATCAACCTGCGCAATTACTTTTGCCTGGCCAACGACCTTGGAAAGAATAGATTCGATTCGATTCGAAAGATCGCCTTCAATTTTTTCTTTTAATTCCAAAACTTCGCTTGAACCGGAAGTTGAACTGTCTCCCGAGCGACTTAACATCTTACCGCGATCATCCACTACCGTTACGCGATCAGGGTCCAATCCCTCAACACCGCTGGAAACTAAAAATCGAATACCGCGAACTTGTTCAGGGGCCAACGTTTTACCCGGATACAATTCTAAAACTACCGAAGCGGTAGGAGTAATTGTTTCTTCTAAGAAATTCTTTTTATTAGGAATGGCTAAAATAACTTTAGACTGTTTTACCGAAGTTAAAGTATTAATCGAACGCATTAATTCACCCTGTAGGGCTCTTTGGTAGTTAATTTTTTGTGCGTAAGAGTTAATTCCGAAATCTTGTTTTTCGAACATTTCTAAACCGATATTGCCAATTTTACTTGAACCGACTTCGGCCATTAGGGCCATTTGAGTCGAATGTAATAATTCTTTTGGAACAGCTAACGTTTTACCGTCGTCACGTAATTGGAATGGAATGTTCTTTTGATTCAACTGTGCCACGATTGTCGACAACTGGTCGTTTGGAATATTCGTTAATAGAGGAGCATAGTCTTTTCCGCTTACCATAAATGAAACGACCATTAATGCAATAACGGCCACCACTGTAACTGCCAGCACCGAAAGCCTTTTTGTGGGCCCCAAGTTTTTATAAAACTCTCTAAATTGGACAATTATACTACCGATAACCTTGTTCAATGTTTCCTCCGTCTAAACTCAGACCTGCATTTTCATAATTTCTTGATAAGCATCAATAATTTTGTTTCTTACTTGCATCATTAATCTTAAACCGATATCTGCTTTTTCCGTCGCAACCATTACTTCTTGAATGTTGTCGGTGCGCCCGGCTGCTAAATCCTGCATCTTTTTATCTGACTCTTTTTGTAATTGATTCACGTTTTCAATTGCTTGCGTTAAGGTATCGGTAAATGATTGATCGCCAGAACTTTTCGCAATTTGCGCAAGATCTTTTACATCCGCCTTATTAATATTGCCGACTGAAATGGATTTCGAATCCCCGAGGCCCGAAGATAATTTTCCGGACTCTAAAAACTGATTCGCATTTTTGACTGTGAAACCTTCCATGGCTTCCCTCTTTCAATAATTATAATCTAAAATACCCAAAAATTCTCGTAATTTATCTACCTATTTCTAAAGCCGACAGGGCCATGTCCTTAGACGCATTTAAGGCCGAGACATTGGCCTCGTAAGCACGTGTCGCCTGTATCATATTCGTCATCTCTTCCATCAAATTTATATTGGGATACGCTACATATCCTTCTTCATTAGCATCTGGATTTTCTGGCTCATACTTTAGTATAGGAGCCTTAGTGTCAGAGATAATGTCAGACACCTGCACTCGTTGAATTTGTGATTGCGGTGAATTGACTGACAAAATTTCTCCGAAATTTTTTACTTCGGGCATGGATTCGAAAATGACGTCTTTACGGCGATACGGACCACCTTCGGGCGTACGGGTCGTATTGATATTCGCTAAGTTGCTGGAAATGGTATTCAAACGCATTCTTTGTGCAGCCATACCACTGCTACTTACTCGAAATCCTGTCACAAAATCAGCCATCTTTTAGAACTCCTTTGTTGTCATTCATTCCGCCGCGCCTAGTTCGGCGATGTCTAGCCCTTGATCCATACTCAGCTTAGTCCAGCTTCGCCTCCTGCCTCGCTTCGCTCGGCGCTACCGGCCATCACTTGCGGCATATCGTAATGCGGCCAGTTTTTTATTCATCAATTGAAGAGCGGCTTTGTACATCACACTATTTTCATTCAAATTAGAAATCTCGCGTTCGACATCAACCGTATTTCCATCGTTATTTACTGCGCCTTCTGGGTTCTCGTAAATATCTGGTCTTACTTTCCCAGATTTGCCACCCACAGCAATGTGATTTTCGTTCGTCGTCGAAGTGCCATTCAAACCATCTAAATCTATTGCTCGTGCCAATGCATCTTCGAAGTCTATCTTTTTTGCGTGGTAGTGCGGAGTCTCCGCATTGGCAATATTGGAAGCGGTTACATTGTGCTTCAACAGCCGCATATTTAGTGCTGTTGAAAGCGCCGAGGTTGTTTTGTCAAACAATTCACTCATTCGTTAATCCCCTCTAAAGCCTACTGGCTTTTTCCTTCCGAAGTGTCCATCGCTGGAATTCGTTTCATATACTTTTTGTACTGATCTTGGAACTCTGTATTTTTTAACTTTTCTTGGGCCAACTTATACCAGAACTCGGTTTTTGGTGTATCAAGTGGACGCCAAGACTCATTGGCCTTTGCTAAGTCGCCTTTGGAATAAAACAATTCACCTAGGCGATACCGAATAGAAGCCAAGGGTTTTTCCTTTTCATACCGCTCTAACAAAGTCGAATAAGTTTTAATTGCCTTATCTTTTTTATCTAAATCTAATTCTAACTGCCCTTTCAATTCCAAACTTTTTGCATGAATTGATTTTGAAACTAGGTGCGAGTCTTCCATAATGTTCGCAATTTTATTTAAGGAATCGAGTGCATCTTCTTTTTTGCCCATTTTATTTTCAATTTGAGCTAATTTTAAATAGGGTTTCGCCACCAACGTCGGTTCGCCAGCCCAGGTCTTAATTAGTTCAACCAAATATCTTGAAGCTGCCGGTAAATCGCCCTTTTGTTCTAAAAGTTCCGCACTATTTACCACTCTTTTAATCTGATCTTCTTCAGTTAGACTTGACGGATTTTTAATATTTTTAATGTAATCATAGGCCAAATTAAATTTCTTTTGTTCAAATGCGACCGAAGATAGTCTTAAATTCAGTTCATCTTCCGTAGGCAAGGACTCCAAAGCACGGCGTTCTTTTTCCTGTTGGGTTCCTTTTATAGAATAGATCTTATTTAAAACATTTTTATATATAGATTCGGCCTCTAAAAATACCCCGGCCTCTTCATAGGCTTTACCGATGTTAAATTTGACGTCAAACCGATCTGAAAGTTTTAACCAGTTGTCGGCGTAATGGCTATGCGTTTGCAAAGCTTCCAAAAACTGTTGCGCATCTATTTGATCTTTAATTTTTGAACAAATATTATTTACTATCCGGGTAGTGAACAAATTACGATCTACCGTTATAGGGTTATCTTGGTAATACTTGGTTAACATATCTATAGAGCGGTCATATTCCCCACGTTTTGTAATACCGTCAGAAATCATAATCGTAGCGAACTGTTGGATATTTGCAATTTCTGAAGTTTTCGCAAGTTCTGAAATATCATTAACGGCATTATCAAGTTCCTTTGGCTTCATGCCCTTCATTTTAATACTTAAAATTCTCAAACGCGCTACCACGGCCTCAGGTGATTCACCGAAGCGAAAGTGAGTTTCTAAAAATGCCCCAAGTACCTTTTCCTTGCTGGCTCCCAAAATTTCCAGTAGTTCCCCGGCGCGGGTCATCGCATAGGCTGAAAATTTATGAGTGGAAAATTTCACCAAGAACTCGCGATACAAATCCAAACTATCTTTAAAGTTTTTAAGTTCGAATTGGGCAGCTGCTCGGTTAAATAGGGCGTTCGCGAAATTGTTTTTCTCTTGAGGATATTTTTTTATCGCTGCATTGTAGGAATCGATAGCACCTTGAAAGTTTTTTCTTTGAAATAAGACATCACCTTTGGAAAAAGCAGCCTGAATTTTAAATTTCTCTTTTTTTGCGTTCTTTTCAACTTCCTCAAAGGTTTGGATTGAGGTATCCGTTTGATTTAAATTTGCAAAGGCTTCGGCCATTGCCAGCATTGCGATATCTTTATTTTCCGAATCGGGATAATTTTTAATATGGCTTTGAAACAATCTAAGTGTACCTAAGATATCGCCCCTATCCAAAGTCGAAAAACCCATTAACATCATCGTTCTTTCTAACAAAGCTGTTGTTGGATATTTTTCAATCGCCTGACGGTATCGCAACATTGCTAAATCAAAATAGTCTACGTTTTTTGTTTCTAACCAAACCGCATAAAAAGTATCAGCCCACATAAAACGAATGATTTCATCATATTTAGACTGTTCATACTTTTTGAAAAACCAATCCACTGTCTTTAAAAATACTAAATGACGTTTATTATTAAATAGTGTCAGTAAAAGTCTGGCCTGTTGATTTTCATCACCGTCTTCAGGTAATATATTATAGATAGGTCCCGCTGCACGAATCTTGTTTAAATAATCTGTTTGAACCTTCAAAGTTGGAAATTGAAGATAGATATTTTCCTTACTTTGAATAATAGATTCTTTGCTAATTTCATAATCCGCAATATTAAAGCGATTGAATTCCGGGTCGCCACCGTCGAAAGTGACTTCTTTGGAAAACCCATTGGGTTCAGCCTGTTCAATTTGTTGGGAGGCAATTAATGACGCATTTTGAATCCCGATCGGATTTAATAGTAAAGTGTCGTTGGCTGGTTTACGTGACCCTTTTTTCCCAGAAT
>JAYVAZ010000468.1:0-1712 GCA_043750675.1 Pseudobdellovibrionaceae bacterium
GTCCTGCGACTTCGCAGATGAAGTCATTGTGGTCGATAGCTTTAGCAAAGACTTGACAGTAAAAAAAGCTGAATCTTTAGGCGCCAAAGTTATATTAAAAGAATGGCTTGGTTTTGGTCCGCAGAAGCACCTGGCTGTCAGTTTAGCGAAAAACGACTGGATATTGTCATTAGACGCGGACGAACGGTTGTCGCTGGAATCACAAAAAGAAATTATCCAGCAGTTTGCGACTTTTGATCCTAGTACCGCCTATCAGTTGCCCCGACTGACCTATTATTTGGGCCGATGGATACGGTACGGAGGCTGGTATCCTGACTACCAAACTCGACTATTTAATAAAAAACATAGCCAATGGAATCAATCCTTAATTCACGAAAAAATTGAAAGTCCAAAAAAGGCGCGTTTGTCTGAACCAATTCATCATTTTGTTTTTCCTGAAATTTCGCAGCATATGTTAACTAACAACAAGTATTCGGGACTCCAGGCCTTGGAAATGCAAAAGACCGGAAAAAGTTTTTCGTATTTTCATTGGCTGACGAAACCTGTCTTTAAATTTATGGAATGTTATTTTATTAAACAGGGCTTCCGGGATGGAGTTCCTGGGTTTTTTATTGCGGTCAGCGCCGCTTACTCTGTTTTCTTAAAGTGGTCCAAATTATGGGAATTAAACAAAGTAAAAAAATTATGAAAAATTTAAGAAATGTAAAAACGGGAATTCACTTTTTTTTAGTACTTTTCTTTTTGGCCACGGGAATGGCGGCTGAGAGCAAATTGTATCCATTAGTTAAAAAAATCAAAGGGCAGGTTTGGTCGATTGATAAAAACAAAGAATCCAAGAAGATTGACCTGAACAGTCAGTTTAATGAAAAGATCGAGATCAAGACCGAAGCTCATTCTACGATTACGTTGAATATAGATGAAGGAAGTCTTTTAACTATAGAAGAAAACTCTGTTTTAGAAATTCCCGCTATCGAATGGGAGAGTCGTAAAATCACAGATTTGACTCTGCTATCCGGAAAAATTTTTTACTCCAATGAAAGAAGCGAAGAGCGATTTTTACGAACATTAATCACTAAAACTCGGGTAACCGAAGGTGAGTGGGTTTTATCTTACAACCCAGAGGATGCGACTGCACAAATCTATTCCTTAAAAGGGGTCGTTGATTTTAGGGGCCTGGAAAATGAAGAAGGTGTCGTCGTTGAGTCGATGAAAAAGGCCGGATTTAAAGGCGTTATCGAAAACGGAACGGTCGTTTATGATGAACTTCTTAAAGGGCGCAAGGTTGCTAGGGGGTTGTTGTCGGAAGTGACCGAAGTTTCGCCCGAACAACTCAAGGCGCTTGAGGTGACCAAAGATTTAGCTAAACCCGAAAAAATCGTAAAGGTAAAAAAAATTAAACCTAGCAAGGATCACATCTGCGAGCAACCCTACGCCAAGTTCAATCAATGTTCCTGGATTTGCGAAAACAACCCTAAGTCAGCAAAGAAGTGTTTGGTCGAACATAAAAATGTTCAATGTGTGCGACTGAGGTGCGATGCAAACGGAAACTGGGTTGATAAGTCGATCCTACCAAAATCTAAATCAAACTGCGAAAAAGAACCTAAAGTCGCAGCCTGTGACTATTAATTTTAGCCAAGTACAACGAGGCGGATCTCGTGATCAGCGCCATGGCCGATTGAGGCTCCTGCACGTCGTGGAGTGTCCACGACATG
>JAYVAZ010000469.1:0-4816 GCA_043750675.1 Pseudobdellovibrionaceae bacterium
AATTGATCAACAAGATCGGAAATAATATAATCTTTGGAATAGGTTGAAGGATAGCGACTAAAACCTTAATCATTTTTCCAATAATAGGAACCTTTAATCCTGACCATACGCAAAGTCCTGCAAGGCACACAGAGACAATGACACCGGATAGAAACCGAACAATCGTAATTAGAAAAGATCCTAGAAAAACCGGATCAGACAAAACTTGCAAAAAATGATCAAAATTCAATTTTATCTCCTGCTAGAAGGTCAAAAAGACTTTGCACCTTTATTTGATCCCTACTTAGGGTTTTAACTAATCCTTTTTTCTTTTGATCAAAATAGAGAACTTCATCTGCCATCGAACAGATTTCTTCCAGGTCATGGCTGACGGCAAATAGGGTCACTGAATTTTCCAAGATATAATCCTGCAAAAGCCTATAAGATTTTTGTTTAGTTACGTAATCCACAGAAGAAAAGGGCTCGTCAGAAAAGATAATTTTCGGTTTCAGCAATAAGGCACGAATGAGGTTCACTACTTGTGTTTCACCACCTGACAGTAAAACCGCCTTTTTGTTCAACATAGGACCTAAATTAAATTTGTCCAGGTAAGTTAAATATTTTTCTTGCTGATCTTTGCAGACCAAATCCAAATTTTCTTTGACCGTTAGCCATGGTATCAAAACATTCTTTTGAAACAGGTAGCTACGCATGGCAGGATTCCCGGTAAAATTAATTTCGCCAGAATAGTTGCTGTAAAGACCAGCTAAACAATCCAACAACAGACTTTTCCCTATTCCTGTGCGCCCAAAAAAGAAATATTTTTTATTTTCGACAAACTGAAAATTTACATCACGAATCAAAACATTTTCATAACTACGCAATGTAAAATTTAATAGACTGAATGCCATTTTAAAAAATTAACATTGTGTTTCTGATATTACAATCCATACCTTGCCTAAATTGAGAAGACGCGGATATGATCGAATAAATTAAAAAGGAATAAAAATGCAGTTAATTATAATTTTAATACTTCTAAGTTCCAATGCCTTTGCTTTAACAAAAGTTACGTTGGGTGCGTCTCCGGCGTTAAGTTCATCCGGTATTTATATTGCCCAAGAAAAGGGTTTTTTCAAAGAAGCCGGTTTGGAGGTCGAAATCACTTTGATGCCCAATTCAACCGCCCAAATGGTAGCGTTGCTTTCAAACAATAAATTACAAGTGGCTGCCGGCAACATTACGGCAGGACTATATAATGCATTTAATACCGGTGAAAAATTTAAAATTGTTGCAGATAAAGGTCACATCTCCCGCGAAAATCCGTATTTGTGGTTGCTGGTAAAAAAAGAGCTTTATGACGGTAAACAGATTGCCAGCATAAAGGACCTCAAAGGGAAAAAAATTGGTTTGCCTTCGATAGATGGGTCTTCACAGCAAATTGTTTTGGACAAAATGCTACATTCCGCTGGCCTTACACTTAAGGATGTCGAAGTTGTTAAAGTCGGTTATCCCGAGGTCAATTTGGGTTTAAAAAACAACCTAATTCAGGCAGCCATCCAGTTGGAACCGTATATCTATAATTCAACTTCAGAAAATGTAGCCGTTAAATTTGCATCGGCACAGAAATTTTGGCCAGATCAACAAAGCGCCGTTCTGATTTTTTCGGAGGAATTCACAAAACAAACAGATACCGCCCAAAAATTTATGAATGCCTACTTAAAAGGGGTTCAGGAATACAATTTGGCACTTAAAGATAAATTGAAGTGGTTAGAAATATCTGCGCTGATTAATAAGTACATAAAACTAGATCCCGAAGCTACGTGGAATAAACTAGAACCTACTGGGTTAGCAGACTCTGGCCAACTAAATCTTTCTTCGATGAAAAACGATTTGGACTGGTACGTCGAAAATGGATTTCTAAAATCAAAAACTGAATTAAATTCCATCGTTGAAAGTAAATTTATAAATCAGGCAAAAAAATGAAAAAGAAAACGGTTATTCTATTGGCCGTACATGTATTAACGATAATTGGAGTGACTCTTTGTTTTAAGTTGATTCCGGTGAAGAAGGAAGCCGCGTTGGTTGCTGCAGCCTTATTTTTATGGTTTCCGGTTTGGGTTTTTTCGTCGTCTTTTAAATTAGATCGATTCATTTTTTGGGGACACTTTCAGTTTTTCTACTTTTTCGCTTTGCCGATATTTATCGGGCGCATCTTATTTTGGAATTCTGATTTCAACGAGATCAGAATTCTAAACATAATTGATGCCCAAATGCTGCATAAGTATTCTCAATACTCTTATTTTTTAATGGCTGTTTTAACTTTAGTTAGTCTACTCGTTCAAATTCGACAATCTCGCCGTTCGTAATTTTAATTCGCATTCCGCCTTCTAGACCATCTAAGTCGGCGCCAGTTATATATTGCGTCTCATCGGAAGTTTCTTCGGCTTTGTATCCCAGTAAACTAACTATTAAATTGGAAGCCGTTTTGTGCGATATAAAATTAGGAAATTTTTCGACCTGATTAAAGACTTCATCTTTTTTATCACTAATGAATATAAATGGAATTTTGAAAACCTGAGTATTTAAATTAATATGTCCCCAGGCTCCATCTTCACCCAACGTTTGTCCGTGGTCCGATACGAAAACAAAGTACGTGGGCAATTTACTTTTGGCGTAAAGTTCTTTTATAATTTCCGATAATACGAAATCAGTAAAATAAACCGAGTTATCGTAATGTTTAATGATACTGTCTTTGGTGTTGTCACTACTTACGACAGGAAACTTATTAAATGACTTTGGATACCTGGACTCAAAAGGCGTATGCGAACCCCGTTGGTGTAGGACATAGAACTGTGGCTTATCAAACTTCTTTTCTTTTATTTTTTCAACTAGCAAGTCATCTTGGCGAACCTGTACAAAATCACTAACGCTTTTTTCATCGGTTCCAAAATCCAAATGATCAATAAACTTCGGACACAGGTAATTTATAATATGTTTCATCCCGGGTTTGCTTTGTGCACTTAAAAAAGAAGTTTCAAACCCATTTTCTTTTGCGGCTTTAAATAAACATCTATTTTGGCTGAGAATAACTGGCATTGGATTTTTTTTCATGTAGTTATTAAAAAACAATGGTAACGCAACATCGGTTTGCACCCCTGCCGCAACTGCTTTTCGAAAAATAAAAGGTCTTTCCTTACTCAAGGCGGTCAACAATGGGGTGGTTTCGCGGTCGTATCCAAACAAAGACATATTCTGATAGCGAAGGCTTTCACCAATCACTAGGACAATGTTTATTTGCGGGTTTTCTTTAATTTTCTGAAAAGTAAATATGTCGTTTTCATAAGAGCGCTCGGATAATTTAAAGGGGAGGGTTTTTCCTAAGAAATAGGAAAAACTTGCATACAGATTGTTGTACCCCAAATTGTTAATGTCAGGTTGTTTACCGTATTCATTTCCATTAACCAAAGTTCTGGCTGGCGCATAAATCAAACTTAAAAAAATCAGTACTTTCCAAAACAAAAAGGGTTTTCGATCCGGAAGTATTGGAGAAACCAAGTACAGTAAGATTCCAGAGCAAATCAGAATTACAATAGGCGCTATCATCAGCCTACCTATACTAACCAAGGTTTGGAAAGTTTCTGCGTATTCGCGAAAGAACAGATATATTCGAGTCGGATGGATAAAATTTCCAAACCAAGCCAAGTGGCACATTTGAACGAAAGATAGGAAAAGAATCAGGCTCATTATTAGTAACGTGGTTTTCCTATGGAAAGCTAAGGTGAACAGATAAACCAATCCTATCGCTTCTACCAAATTGGTAAAATTCCTGGGAAACTGTTCGTTAAAAAAAAACTTAATATAAAGGAAATCCCCGAAAAAAAGGACGCAACCGAATAGGATGCTAAAAAAAAATTTCTTCACGATTAATAAGGTATTTTATCTGTCTTCTTTTGCCAAGCTTGGAAAACACTTTTGGCTGAATCGCTTTCCAGATGAGTCATTTTTAAAGTCCTGTCTTTTTTTTCTTTGGCCAATTCCTGGTAAATGAATTGGTCGTCAAAACTAATTGCAGCAGCGTCTTCTTTACTATTTGCATAATAGACATTTTTTATTCTAGCCCAATAAATTGCCGACAAACACATCGGGCAAGGTTCGCAACTGGAATAAATTTCGCAATCGGACAGATCGAATGTCTTAAGCTTTTCGCAGGCTGCCCGGATGGCAATGACTTCAGCGTGCGCCGTGGGATCGTTGTTGGAAGTAACTCGGTTACAGCCTTCGCTGATAACTAACCCCTGCCTAACAACAACGGCCCCAAATGGGCCACCCGAGTTTTGATCCATATTTTTTTTAGATAATTCGATAGCACGGTTTAAAAATTGACGATGATCAGCCATTATTGTTTGTCGAAAGTAAGGATTTCTTGGTGAACTTTTTCTAACTGGCAATCCGCCGTTAATTCGCTGTTGCCGGTAGGACTTGCAGGAACCCGTCCCGAGTAACGAACATAATCGGTTGTGCCCACGAATGACTTTTTATTGATAGTCCAATTATAGGCCTCTTTGATATCACCGGCTTTGTTTTCATATTTTAAATTTAACATAAAAGCGGTATCAGTAATTTTAGCATTGTTTCTATTCAAAATAAATACCTCGGGTTTGCCTTCGGTAATTGTTGCTAAGAAGACAACGTAATAACCCGAAAGTTGATCGCCGATTAACAGGCCGTTGCCAGATTCCCTAGGTAAAGCCTTGTAACGAGCGATACAGAACTCATCAAAGTTTTTATCCATATTAGTTTCTTTCATGGCGCGCATGCTGCTTTCATTCAATGGACA
>JAYVAZ010000470.1:0-2010 GCA_043750675.1 Pseudobdellovibrionaceae bacterium
GTTCCATCTCCCCAGATTTCAACACCGGGATGACCGTTTTGAACCGCTTCAAACGTTTTGCGAATAATGGCAGGAATTAAATGGGCTCTTTGTGAATCAAACCGATCACCCTTACCGAATAGATTGCAGGGGATCAATGTCTTAAACTTCTGGAATTTGCCCTGCTGATTTAACAATAGACCAAATTTGGCCACACTGACCTTTGCCAGTCCATATCCTTCATTTGTTTTTTCAATATTTTCAAAAGAAAGATACTCTTCGGAAATTTTATCTGCAAAATGACTCGGGTACATACAGGAACTTCCTAAATTAAGAACCTTTGAAACCCCGACTTCATTGCATGCATTCAACAAGTTAAAACCTACCACCGTATTAACGTAATAAAATTTCGCGGTTTCTTGAATATTGGCTTGAATACCACCTACGTAGCCTGCCGCATGTAAAACCAGATCAGGTTTATGTCTTCTAATAAATTCCAAGGTCTGCTGATAATTTTCTAAATTCAGTGTTTCTCGAGAATTAGGAATAACTTCGAATTTATTTTTAACAACCTCGGTTAAATTCTTCCCGACCATACCTGTAGAGCCGGTAATAAGTAATTTCATATTTGACCTTCAGAAATTTCCGAAAAAAGGCGTCTAAGAAATCGGAGGCCCGCTGGCAAACTTAAAATTCCGGTGGTGCCGGCCACTCTTTGCCCTTCGGTAGTCGGAAACTCCGCGATTTTTAAACCTTTCTTTAGGGCCTTAATCGTCATTTGATATTCAATTGTGTAGTCGCTGGCACTCAAATTTAATTGATGGGCGGCTTTTTTAGTGATGGCTCGATAACCATTGATGGAATCAGAGATATAGTTTCCGCTTTCATTAAAGAATAGATTCGCCAGATAATTAAACGAAAGATTGGCCCACTTCCGCGGGCGCCACCAATGTATGTCTTCTTCGTTGAAAGAGCCTCTCATCATACGCGATGCAATGACTAAATCATTTCCCGCTAATATTTCTTTTTTAAAGCGGGGAAGGTCTTTAGGATCTTCATTGCCATCTGGTGAGAAAAAAATAAAGGCCTCAGCATCAACCAATTCGAATGCTATCTTGAACGCTTCGCCTCTACCCCTACGACTTTGACCAATTACCTGGATTCCATTTTGTTTATAGAATTCTAACGTTCCATCTGTAGAACCACCGTCAATCGCATAAATAGTATCAAATCCGCTGCTGTCGCTGGGCTGTGGAATTTTTGGAAATACTATCTTTAAACAATCAACTTCATTCAAAGTTAAGAGACACAAAGCTATTTTCATTTTTGTCCAAATATATTTTGGTAAGCTTCTGTACCTATTACATTTCTAAGCTGGTTTACTTCAGAGTGAGCGAACTCTTGTTGAAGGTCGGCCTTCAGCATAATTTTAATAAGTTCACGAAATTCGGTCTTACTTTCCCAACCCAATTTCTTTTTCGCTTTGCTGCCGTCGCCGGACAAGATGTCCACTTCCGAGGGCCGAAAATAATTTCTATCAATTTCTACATAATCGGCCCAATTTAAATTAAGGAATCCAAAGCAAACTTCTAAAAATTCTTTAACCGACCAAGATTTTCCCGTGCAGATGACATAATCATCGGGTTGATCCTGCTGAAGCATTAACCACATGGCCTCAACGTAGTCTTTTGCGTATCCCCAATCTCTTCTGGATTCTAAATTTCCCAAATAAATTTTCTTTTCTTTTCCCGCCAGGATTCGGGAAATTCCACGCGTAATTTTTCTAGTCACAAAGGTCTCTCCACGACGGGGACTTTCATGATTGAACAGAATACCACATGAAGCATGCATCGCATAACTTTCGCGATAGTTAATCGTTTGGTAATGCGAATAGAGTTTTGCACAGGCATAAGGGCTTTTCGGATTAAATTGGGTGTTTTCATTTTGAATTTTTTCATCGGAAACGCCAAACATTTCCGAACTGGAGGCCTGGTAATACTTTACGCTTTTCAACATCTGGGTATTTTTGAT
>JAYVAZ010000471.1:0-4800 GCA_043750675.1 Pseudobdellovibrionaceae bacterium
GTATTTTACTGAATTAGAAGTCGTGTTAAACCATGAACGACCTTTTTCCGCAGCACCCCAACCTGTAGTGGTTGGATCAGCGGCGTATTGGCCCATGCCTAAATATTTATTTGCGTTTAATTCTACGTTGCCAGCACCGCTGATGTTGAATCCGCCCATAGCGATACCGCCAGTCATTGTGCCACCAGCTAAAGGTAATTTTGAAGAATCATTTATCGTAACGTTCGAAGCCGAAGTGATTCTTCCTTTGGCGTCCACTACTACTACCGGCACTTGAGAGCTTGACCCATAAGTCGCGGCTGTTACGCCACTAGTTGCTAAAGTAGGATTAGGATAAGTTCCTGTCAGGTCCCCACCAGCACTGCCATTTGGGGCGCGACTATCAGTGAATCTAGCATCATCACCAGCCGCTAAAGTGTTTGCAGCGGTTCCGACTACGGCTGTGATTAACGGAGTCGACGAACCTGTTCCCACAGTAATATAAGCATTTGCTGAAGTAACGTTAGTAACGGTTCCAGAGTTCACGCTGTCCGCACCGCAAATCGCAAATCCAGAAACATCAAACTTAACTACTTGGCCTGATGTACAGTTCAGCGAAGCCAATGCGGTACCTGTACCGTTAGCCATTACTAAACCGTTTGCAGATAAGGCTGATCCCGCAACCTGCGGAATTTTTCCAGCGCCTAAACCGCTATCCACAACTAAATTATTTGCAGAAACAGATAAACCATTTCCTGTGTTTAATGAAATCGCTGGAGTCGCCCCGCCCGAAGAAACAATCGGAGCTGTTCCTGTAACTGAAGTTACGGTACCACTTGAAGGTGTTACCCAACCTAAATTACCAGCACCATCGGTTTTTAAAACCTGTCCAGATGTTCCATCTGCAGCAGGTAAAAGAAAAATTCGGTCAGCTGCTAAACTCGGGGCCTTTAAAGAAACGAATTTTCCAGACACAGAGTCATAAGCACGCAAATCATTCGCTGACACAATATTTCCAGCAACTGTTCCAGAAGCCGAAACGTTTCCTGTCGTAGATAAACTCCCAGCGGTCACTGCAGCAGTCGTCGTCACCGCACCTGTTGTATTGATAGCCGTGTTTCCACCTATAGTTCCCGTAGTAATCGCATTACCACTGACTTTACCTGCTGTGGTGATCGTTGCTAACATCGAATCTGAAAAAATACCTGTCGTAATTTTTGAAGCATCTAAATTGGGGACATCGCCGGCGACTAAACTAGTCACGCCAGTGACCACTCGCCCTTGCGCATCGGTCGTCACTTTATAATAGGTACCTGCAGTTCCCACGTTAGGTAAACCCGCAGCCGCCGCCGCATCTACATAAGCTTTATTAACTAAATCACTAGGATTTACCGGCGCACCAGCAAAAGTGGGCTGCGCAGTAAAAGCCGCAGAGTTTGGTTTAATATACTGAACACTTGCGCCAGTAATAATATTCATTAATTCAGTCATCTGCGCCGACGACAAAGCGGTCGCGGTTCCAGGCACGCCTGAGTTTTCAACGCGTAATAAATTACCATTGGCAAAACCGCCAACGGAATCAGTCTCCAAGGCGTACATACTCATCGGATTATAAGTCACTTCGATTGGACCTAAGGCAACGCTGCCTTTTCCATCGTTAAAACTATAAACAATTTTTCTTTTATCAGTAGCAGCTGGGGAATAGCCAGTGCCCGAGGCGCAAGGCTGAGTATTACTTGCATTAACCACAACGGACGATAAATCTAACGAACCACGATTAGCAAAAATCCTTTGCAAACTGTAACCACCATCAACGCTTGCTAAGGCCCGAGTGCCAGAACCAATTGGTAATGAAAACAATCCACTTGAAGTCGACATGTTCACTGTATGAGTTTCTTGGAATAACAAACAGTTCTCTGAACCTGGTGACCGAATCTGTACCAGGAATGAAACGGAAGAAGCAGTAATCGCTTTTCCATCGCGAACAATTCGGCCTTGTAATGTTAAACCTGTCGCTGCATGAATCGACTGCGAAAACGCAATTCCAAAAATCACCAAAACGAAGAATTTAACAACTTTCACTTGTGAGAATACGTACCTGCAGTGTTTTGTCATGGCCTATAAATCGGTACTTAGATAGGTAAACTTAAGCCCTTTGGCTAGGAGATCTCAAATTGAAACTTGGATTAAATGAAATTATCAATTAGGAACGATTTTTATGGGAAACGATCCTAATTTAAAATATCAATCCAAGACAACTTAGTGATGAATCAATGAAAACAAAGGTACTGCCAAGCACCAACAAACAAAGGTTTCCCATTTGCATCCAGTGGTGTTGCAGCATCAACTACGGGTACGCCGTGACCGCTAGATGTGGTACCCTGACTGGTATTTAACATATGACTTCCATTGTATCCTACCGCTGCCCCGTCAATACTAACAGGTACTCCAAAGGCGCCCATTCCTAAACTGCTCCAAATTTTTTGTAAATTAGTCCAAGGAACAATGCTGTCATTGGTGGAACCTAAACCGTAGTAGCGACTAGGATTGGTCAATCCGTTATTTACCACCCAGTTTGCAGGAACATTTAAACTATTATTATAATCTGCAGGAGAAGAAAAGGTACATACTCGATCAACCGAATTATGAATGGCGGCATACCCTGCCAAACCGCCTCCTTGGGAATGTCCCGAAAGGCGAATTTTATCCCAATTTACTTGTGCACCTAAATAATAATTAGACCAACCTTGCGAAGGAAAACTTTGCGCTAAATATTTTAGAATTAAAATCATTCGATTGTTTACTGAGTCAGCGACGCTAACATCAACTTTAGGACTGACATCAATTCCGGTTAGGGTCTCTTCGCGGATCTTAGCCTGGCAACTAACGTCCGTCGCGTTAGCACACAACAATCCAACAACATCTTTGTTTGGATAAGGAAAACCAATTGCATGAAATCCATTCAATGCAGCATTTTTTAAGATCAATAAATCCATTGAAGGGTTGCTTGCACTTGCTGGGAAAAATACAAATAGTTTTCCTTTGCTGGTGACGTTTTCATTATACTGAATAATAAAATCTCCGAACTGATCATCCAATGAGGGATCAACCACACTAGGAGCAACAACCAAATCGGCGACTGGAACAATTTCATCTTCGGTCTTTACGGTTAGCGTGGCCTGATTCGAATTTAGGGTCCGATTCGCATTTGAAATTAAGACGTGATAGCGAAAATCATCTTCTAGTTTAGTTACGATCGGAGTTTGATACGAAGTCGAAGTGGCACCTGAGATTGCGATATTATTTTTATACCATTGGTAAGTTAATGGTAAATTTCCCAACGAAGCACCTTTGGCGCGAAAAGTAACTACCTGACCCACGATCACTTTTTGATTTAAAGGTTGTAAAGTAAAAGATAAATCATCAGAAGTGGCATAGGGGGTTGGCGTTGGATTTCCTTGGCCATCATTACTAAGAAGAACTGTTTCGGTGGCGTTAAATCCGCCTTTTGAGCAGTTTTGAAATAAAACGATGCCCAAAAATAATGATAAAATAAGATAAAATTTTCGAATTAAATTTCTAAGCATGCCACTACCCTTACCTATTATAGTAACAAAATACCCGACCTAAAGTTACGCCCTAGATTGAGAATTCAGAAAATAAAGTTTTAAATTGAAACAAAAAATATCGCACTCTGTATCAAGATGAGACACTATTTTAAAGAAATCGGAGTTTTAGCAATCACAGCTGCACGTTCAGAAGAGATTTTTATTTCATTCAACTTAGCAACTAAGGCAGTCACTTGCGCTAATATTTCACGTTCACTGCTGATCGCTTGAGAATAGGCTGAATAAGCGCTATCGATCGCAGTTGCATCTAATTGCCCAATCGACTGCTGAGTCTGAATGATCTTCAGCAAATCGGCAGCGTTCGAAGTCGACCGTTTGGATAATGGAAGCTGATTCAGGTAATTATCTAGTTGATTGTAAAGACCTATTAAATAATTTTGAATATCGAAAGTGCTTTGCTTCTGTGAAATATTCAAGTCGGCTTGTTGTTCGGCCAAAACCTGTTTGTAAATTGAATTTTGTTCGCCATGAAATTGATAACTGAAAGTAACGCCAACGTAATTATCGTTATAAGCCTCGCGGTTATTGGCCACGTTGTTAATGCGATCCTGTCCCAGGCTTATAGAAAAGGCAGGTTTCTTTTGAATATTGTATAGTTCCAATTGTTTCTTTAAACTTTCCTTGGATAGTTCAATACTAATTAGCGAGGGATATAATTTAACCATTTCCAGAATTTCCGTTTTTTCGGGATACTTTAATTTGCTTAATGAATCCGTATTTTCTTCGCAAGAGACTTTCACCGATGCTAATTTCCTGGCTAATTCATAAGATTCAGGGGAAACCGTTGCAAAAAAGTTTTCTTGACTCATAATTTCATATTCAATGGATTTTTTTTGCTTTTCTAAACTAAGTACCGTGTCCTGAATTCGCAAAAGATCTTTTGTCGTAATCGATTTTGCTGAATGCTGAATTTCAGTTACGCGCAAAGTCTCCTGCGCCTGATTAAAAATAATTTCGTTATCAAATTTTTTGCAGTAGGCCGAAAATAACCCGTTAGTCGCATCAATCAACTTTAAAGACTCCGACAAAAACGAAGATTCTGCCGAAATAATTTTAGTTTTGGTTTGAAGTTCTGCCGATTCAGTATCGAAGTCATATTTTGACTTACCAAACAAGGCTACTAAGTCTTGCGATAACGAAAATCCGTAGTTGTTGTGTGAAAATCTAGAAGTATCCCCTTTACCAAAGTAAT
>JAYVAZ010000472.1:0-2435 GCA_043750675.1 Pseudobdellovibrionaceae bacterium
TATTTAAAGGCCAATATTGAAATTGGTTTAAAAAATGCAGAATTTAAAACAGAATTAAAAAACTATATAAAAGAACTCGCCGATAAAATTTAAAGGAACCCAATGTACGATAGATATTCATTTTTAAAAATAGGAAAAACCTTTACTCTTTTTTTAACTTTATTTTCATTGCAAGTTTCGGCTTTTGTGCCGAAAGCGACGACTATTTTGCAAAAAACCGCAGAAAATAATGGAAACGGTATTTATCAAATTGAACAAGAAGTCACTTTTCCAAATAACTTTGAATCCATTACCTTAAAAGAAACTTGGATTATCGAAAATGAAAATACATTTAAACTGATCGTTGCCGGTACTAAAGATTTACAAGACAGTGTTTACCAGCAGTTCTCATACAATTTTGGCCAAAGAACTGGCGTCGGTAGCCCATCGATTCCACCTAAAAAGGCTACTGAAGATTTTATCGAAAAGTACTTTCACATTAGAACGACCGATAACTACATCAACCTAATGTTGCAAATGAAGATTCTTCCTTTAAGTTCTTTAAGTAAAAAGACTTATAAAACCACTAAAGAGATGGTTTACGAAAAAGATCCTTATGTAAATTTGGCTCGTGTAGGCGGAACAATTAGTTATGCTTTGGGCGAACCAACGCCAGCTGAGGGCGATAATTTAAATCCCGAGTTCTGGATCGAACAGGATCAGTTCAACTTAAAAAAGTTTCGTCTTCCGTCAAAAACAGAAGTCACAGCGGAACAATACTCTGTATACGCGCGCGGCTTTAATTTTCCGAAAACCCGTACCGTTCACTGGAAAAATAATTTAGTAACTATTCAAACGCTTTCCGTTACAGCTAGAACGGCGAAAGTTACATTAAATCCCAAGGCTATTTTAAAATTTGATCTTCCCGAAGACTTGGCCGCGAAGCCAATTATTCAGGAATTTTATAATTTGTACCGCTAAGATTGCAGGAAAAATGACAAAATATTGGAAGGTGGCTGTAGACGCACCTATCTTCGATCACCTGACGTATAAAACAAATTCCAACAGTGAGTTATTTTCGGTCGGCTGTTTGGTTCAGGTTCCCCTAGGCAAAAGAACTACCTTGGGTTTAATCACCCAGGAAATCCAAGCTAGCGAAGTTGTCGATGTTGAAATTTCGGTGCTGAAAGAAATCATCGGATTAAATCCAGAATTTCACTTGGTATCTAAAGAATATCTAGCGTGGCTTCAGTGGATTGCAGAATATTATTATTATCCATTAGGAACTGTCGCTAAAAATATTCTTCCGCCGCTTTCCAAACAAGAAAAAGAACGGAAAAGCCAAAGAAAACCCGTGGTCCCACAATTAGAAAAAACGATTATTCCGAATTTAACGGCAGAACAAACCCAAGTTTTAAGTAAGGTAAAATTGGGCCAGGGATTTCAGCCGCATTTACTGTTTGGTGTTACCGGATCGGGAAAAACAGAAGTCTATTTGCAAGCCATTGATAAGGTTTTACTTGATGGCAAAAGGGCTTTGATTTTGGTTCCCGAAATTTCTTTGACGCCACAACTGGTGGATCGTTTTATTCAACGTTTTGGCCAACAAGTTGCGGTTTTACATTCCCAATTAACTGATCGAGAGCGGACCAATCAATGGTGGGAAATTATCGATTCTAAAAAAAGTATTTTGATTGGTGCTCGTTCGGCTTTGTTTTGTCCCATTGATAATTTGGGACTTATTATCGTTGATGAAGAACATGAGCCCAGTTTTAAACAAGATGAAAAATTAAAATATAATGGCCGTGACTGTGCGGTTTACCTGGCTAAAATCAAAAATTGTCCTATCATTTTAGGGTCTGCAACTCCCAGTATCGAATCTTGGCAAAATGCCATGGAGGAAAGATACATTTTATTAAAAATGCAAAATCGAGTAGAGAACCGTTCACTGCCAGAGATTAAAGTGGTCGATTTAAAAAATTCAGAAACCATTGAATTGCAAAAAAAACATCAACTTCCCTACTGGTTGTCTTACGAACTTTTTGAAAAAATCACCCAAACATTAAACGCCAAAAAACAAGTAGCATTATTTTTAAATCGTCGCGGAGTTGCACAATTTGTTTCGTGTAAGGAATGTGGCCACACTTTAATGTGTCCTAATTGCGATATTTCATTAACCCTGCATGGTAAAATGCATATGATTTGTCACTATTGCGATTATCATGAAAATTTAAAAGATGAATGTCCAAAATGCAAATTAGGGGAAATGAAACCAGTTGGCTTGGGCACCGAACAAATCGAAAAAGAAATTGGACGATTTTTTCCGGACGCCACTTTGGCCCGCGCCGATCGTGATGAAATTTCCAGTCGGGCTGAACTAGAAGAACTTATCAATGATATGGAAACACATAAAATTGATATTTTGATCGGTACCCAGATGATTGCAAAGGGTTTGG
>JAYVAZ010000473.1:0-2492 GCA_043750675.1 Pseudobdellovibrionaceae bacterium
CTTGCTTTTCATCTGGCATTCCGTATTGCTGCAACAATTTTTCAGGGTCTAAATTACCAACAATTAAGTCGATGGGTGTATCATTAACGGGCTCTTCCGGTTTCTTTTCGATCTTTTTTGCAACATCAACAAGTTGCATTTGAACCCCAATGGTAAACGCTTCTTTGTCGATAACGGTCCCTAAGGCTTGTTCATACCGGTGGGTCATAATGTCTTCTAAAAAAGCTTTCGCGCTAAAATCGTCCGCCGCAGAGTTAGCCTTTAAATTGGCTGCTGACGACCTTACACAAATAAAAAAAATCGCGAATATAGCGAGAAACCGACTGGTCATATTCATTTTTTAACCTTAGCATTGGGATCGGAAGGTGCCAGTCCTTGCATAGACCTTACCTTTGCCAACATTTTTACGGCCTCTTCCATTTGCGGATCATATTTAATCGCTTCCTCATACCACTTCATACTTTCCGGAAAGTTTTTTTGCGCATAGTAAATTGAGGCGCGCATCGATAAGGCACGGGAAAACTTCGGAAACGGGATGATGATCTTATCCAGCTCAATCTGCGCCCTTTCATATTGCTGAGCTAAAGCTAAACGTTGAGCCAAAAACATATGATCAAGCACTTCTTTGGCCATATTCAGTTCTTGCGGTGCTTCACCTGGTTTCAATTTCACATTTAATGAAGTGACCGTGGTCCCAAATTTGGCTGCAGGAATGTTAAATGTTTCTGGGACAAATCCATCTTTTTCAACAGAAACTACAAAAAATTCGCCGGCTTCCGTAGATGCGCCTAGTTCCTTCTTCACATCAGAATCTGGAATAGAAAGAGGCGTTTTTCCCAAAACTTTCTTTTCCTTTTTTTCGTTTAACACAAATACATCGGCTTGCTGAGGGTCACTTTTTACTTCAAAAAGAGTCGTGCAAGAACTGAAGAGCATTATGGAAATAATACCAATAGAATAGATGAAAGCGCTGTTCTTCATATAGATATACTATAAGCTGAAAAACAAAAATTGCATAAAAACACTGACAACTTCGTTTGAAACTGGAAAAACGTCCTATTCAGAAGGTCACAATTTTAGTTTGAGATGTCTATCAAAACATTGGCATTTAATAAACTAGAACTTGATCCGGTCGAGTTCACAACCGCATTGAGTTCTTGCGGAATACCAAGGACTAGCGGACTTAAAGTGTTGACCGTAAACAGACCTGTCATTGAAAAATCTAATAATGCATTAGCGACCGAGGCCTGTGTTCCTGAATTCACCAAATCAACCGTCGCGGTACTTGAAATTGGGACGTTCAATGAAGCTTTATAATTTACAACAGGATTCGAGTATTTACTTAAATCAATCCAAGAATTTTCAGCTATATTGCCAAAACCAACACGATAACTAATTTCTGCTTTAGAAATGTTTGTCAATTTTAACCAAATTCCTGCTTTATAAATATTTACCGCACCTAAAGCACAGTCTGTTTCGCACTTCAAGGCCACTTGAAATTTGTCAGTAGCATTAGTGGTCTCGTCAAAATTATTAACACCTTCATTAAAGGGCGAATTCACTAACTGAACCGCGGCAGAATCAAATTGAACTTCAGTAGCATTGACGACGTCGTTGATCGTCGTATTATATAAACCAACTAAACCTTTTCCTCCCCCTGAAGAAACCAGAACTTCAAATTCCCAGGGATTATAATCCAGAAGTTCATTATAAGCCGACAAATTTCTTTCAAAAATGGAAGAGGAATTTAAAATCAAATAACTACTTTGTATGGTTGATTCTGTAGGAGAATAGACATCACCTAAATTAGCCGATTGTGAAGAGGCCAAAAGTGGAAAATAAAGTTTTGTTTTGGTCGCATTCACTTGATTGACAATGATCCGCGCTGAATTTAATTTTACCTGTTCTGCATTATTCGTCGCAGGCATTTGAATTCTATAAATATCTTCTGTTGGCTTCAAAGCAATCGCCGTTCGGAATCTTGTAAAATCAGTCGTATTTGCCGGAATAGTGACAAAACCTTTGATCACATCAGCATCATCGACAACAGAGATTTTTCTGTTTACGGAATCGGTATTTATAGCAAGCACTTCGAAATAGGTCGTGACCGTTCCATCGTAGGCCGTTGGATCAAAACTGGTTCTCGTTCGTTCAAAATTAACAGCCAACGTATCTGAACTTATCGCTTGGTCGGTTAATTCGATGGGAACCTGTAAGTTGATTGTTTTAATCGCTGTGGCATTCGCTTCCGGCGAATGCACTAACAATGACCCATTCGCTTTAACACTATCAATAACATAGTAATAGGTTTCACCGTTTACGATATTTGTATCAATGTAGGTGATCGTTGGTATTGGGATGGTTGCTAAAACGCCAAAAGGTCCACCGGCATTCAAACTTCGCTTAACAAGATAACTTGCTGCACTGGCATCGGCCGACCAATTTAGCTGAATGGAATTGCTGACATTGAGCGCGGTTAAACTGGAAGTTCC
>JAYVAZ010000474.1:0-4512 GCA_043750675.1 Pseudobdellovibrionaceae bacterium
CTTAAAAAATCTAAATCGGCAAATTAGTTAGTACCATCCGTTATGTTAGACATAACTTTGGTATTGTCGATTGACCATTCGTCAATTGAATTTAATTTGGCTCTTGCAGAACCTATCCAAGCAGAACAGTTTCCGTTTGCACAAGTGATACTTCCGACACCTAAACCAGCGTCAGTATCATTAAATGCTTTTTGCACTCCCGGACAGTTACCAGCAGCTAAACACTCTTTAATATTTTGGGATGCACCAGTAACAAAAGTGTAACCAGCAATAGCAGCAGTGGTAATCGCATCAGGCATACCCACATTGTAAACAGTTTTACCTTGTGGCGCGAACTTCATGTCTTCAAAATTACCTACATAAGAATTGTATTCACTTCGGAAAGTCTCCTGAGCTGTGTAATATGAAGAAAGTTGAGACTTCGCTTCAGATTGGCGAGCTTTATCTTGGAATTTTCTTAAGTTTGGAATAGCAACGGTGGCTAAGATACCGATGATAGCCACGACGACCATCAACTCAACAAGCGAGAAACCCGTTTGTTTATTTAGTGTTTTGAAAAGCTTCATTTAATTTCCTCCTAAAAACGTACTGTATTTTGTGACAGAACATTGGTTTTAAAAATTGTTTTTTGTTTCAATAGATTAAGTTTGCCAAATACCTAAGGCATAGACAAGTGATTTCATTAAAAATTCCAAATACCAGATCAAGATTAAACGTTACAAAATGAGATTCTGTTTTTGATATGAAATTTTGAAGTTCATATTGAGAAAATATCAAAACAAGACTTATGTTACACGAATTGAGCACTTAGATCTGCTTAACAAAAAATTAGTTAGACAAAATCTTGTCACATTCGCATCCCTTTAATAGAATAGAAAATCAGAGCGCAGAATTACTCTGCCTACAAATTTGGATCACTGATGCTGTTAAAGTTTTCCTACAGTAGATATGTTTTAGAACCTCTTTCCGACGGTGGAAAATCACGAGTCGAAAGACGTGAGGGAGCCTTATTAAAGATCGCTTGGCCAAACGGGAATACAGGTTATGCTGATCTCCTACCTTGGCCCAGTCGAGGTGACCAAGAACTAATAGTCCATGTCGAACAAATAAAAAAAGGTATGATTTCGACTTTGCTAGAACAAAGTATTTATTTTGCAAAACGAGATGCCCATTGGCGTTCAGAAAACAAGTCGGCATACATCGGAACCAAACGTAGCAAAAATAGTTTTTACATAAATAATTTAGTAAAATTAAGAGAAAGCGATTTAGCATTCCGTAAACAGGAAGGCTACTCTACTTTACTTTTGGAAATGGGTAACAACGGATTAGCGGAAGAAACCGAAGTTCTTAGTAGAATTTTAAAACAGACTGACTTTTTAGTTCGAATCCAGTTTGCGACAAAAATTAATCTTCAAATCTTTACGCAACTGTTTTCTTCAATCGAACTAAAATTTCGAAGAAAAATCGAATTTGTAATTGAACCTTTTCCCTTTGATTTTGCACAATGGACGGAAGCCAGCAAGCTGACCAAACTGGCCATAGACGAAAGTTTAGAGAAAGTTATCGGTTCTAATCAAGATCTCAAAAAAAGTTTCCAAGTGATTTTATTAAGACCTAGTCGATTAGATCTGGATAAAGGATTACAGTTTTGTATTAAACAAAACCTGAAGTTGGTAATTGCAAGTTCCGTCGACCACCCGGTGGGAATTGGTCACGCTATCGTTAGCGCTAGTGAACTTCAGTATACTTACCCACACATGGTCCTGGACTCGATTTGCCTACACCATCATGTGTATAAAACCAGTCCTTATCATTTGAAGATGCGGACGCAAGGTCCCTTTATTGTCGGCGTCGATGGCAAAGGTGTGGGATTTGACAATCTTTTGAGCCTTGAGTCTTGGCTACCCATCTAAACCCTTGAGCCCGATTTGCAAAAAAGTTAGAATATATCATGTCGAACCAGATTATAATTATCGCCGGAAATAAAACTGAAACTGATCCTTCCACTGGGTTATCTGAACAAGTCCATGACAAAGTTGAAAAACCGAAACTTTATAAAGTCATTTTGCTTAATGATGATTTTACGCCGATGGATTTTGTAGTGATGATTCTGCAAAAGATTTTTAATAAAAATCAAGAACAGGCCACGCTGGTAATGCTGGATGTTCATAAAAAAGGTGCAGGAACTGCGGGAATCTATAGTTTAGAAATAGCCGAAATGAAAATTATGCAGGTACATCAGTTAGCTCGACAAAATAAATATCCTTTGAAATGTACTATGGAGTCAGTATGAAAATGAGTAAAGAGCTGGAACATAGAATTAATGAAGCGATAGATTATGCCAAACAAAATCGGCACGAATTCGTAACTTTAGAACATTTGCTTCTTTACTTAACAAATTCGACTCTGACTAACGAAATTTTAGCGGCCTGTAAAGCCGACGTTCCCAAATTAAAAAATAAATTACGTGAATCGATTAAAAAAAACTGTCCCCTACTAAGCTCGGAACAGATCCATCAATACGGCGGAGTCGATTCTTGGCAGCCCGAATTTACTTTGGCTTGCCACCGTCTCTTTCAGCGCGCCACTTTACAGGTGCAGAGTTCCGGTAAAAGTAAAATTAACGAAGGCCACTTTTTAGTTTCCTTGTTTTACGAACAAGAGTCATTTGCGGTTTATTGTCTTTCAGAAGCCGGTGTTACTCAGTACGATATTATCAATTTCCTTTCGCATGGAATTGAAAAAGACCACACCGACCAAGAGCTTCTGCCTTCAAATTCTCCGGAAAAAGAAGAGAACGGCGACAGCGATGAAGAGGAAAAGTCTAATCCCCTAGATAGTTTTTGCGTGAACTTAAATGAGAAGGCCAAAAAGAATATGTTGTCGCCTTTAATTGGTCGGCAGGATATTTTGTTTCGCATTCAAAATATTCTGTGCCGGAGAAGCAAAAACAATCCCCTGATCATTGGCGATCCCGGAGTTGGGAAATCGGCATTGATCGAAGGCTTGGCCCAACAGATTGTAGCGGGAAACGTTGCGGAGCCGTTAAAAAATAAAATCATCTATAATTTAGAAATGGGTTCGCTAATTGCTGGCGCCAAATTTCGGGGTGATTTTGAAGGAAGATTGAAATCAATCCTTAAGGAAATCAGAAAAAGAAAAAATATCATTTTATTCGTCGATGAAATTCATACCATGGTAGGCGCTGGCGCCACCGGGGGTGGTTCGATGGATGCCGCGAATCTATTGAAGCCGGCTTTGGCAAACGGCGAAATCAGTTGTATTGGTTCGACGACACATCAAGAGTATCGGCAATACTTCGAAAAGGATCGCGCCTTAAGCCGTCGTTTTCAGAAAGTAGATCTAAAGGAACCATCTCAGGGGGAAGCCACTGAAATTTTGATGGGTTTAAAGAAAAATTTTGAAGAACATCATCAAGTCGCTTACACCAATCAGGCCATTGAAGCTGCGGTAAAACTGTCAGTAAGGTACATTTTTGGAAAATCTCTACCGGATAAAGCCATTGATTTAATGGATGAGGCTGGTGCACGGGCGCAGACCGATAAGGATTGGCCGAAAAAAATTACTGAAAAGGAAATTGAAAGCATCGTTTCTGAAATGACACAGGTACCGTCCACTTCTATTTCCACCAACGACTTAAGTCTATTAAAAGATTTAGATTTAAAAATGAAATCTTTTATTTTTGGCCAAGATGAGGCCATTGATAAAGTGGTTGATAGTATTAAATTTTCTCGCGCTGGGCTAGGTAAAGACACCAAACCAATTGGTAGTTATCTATTCGCAGGACCTACCGGCGTCGGTAAAACCGAAGTGGCCAAACAATTGGCCCATCATTTAGGAATTCACTTGGCCCGATTTGATATGAGTGAATACATGGAAAAACATTCCGTGGCTCGATTAGTGGGCGCGCCTCCGGGATATGTGGGTTTTGAAGAAGGTGGTGTTCTAACCGAAACGATCACGAAAAATCCTTACTGCATTTTGTTGTTAGATGAAATCGAAAAAGCGCATCCCGATATTTTCAATATTTTATTACAAGTTATGGATGCGGGAGTACTGACCGATTCGCACGGGCGCACCTCCGATTTTAGAAACGTCATTTTAATCATGACCAGCAATGCCGGAGCTATTGACGTGGCCCGTGGACAAATTGGATTAATAGAAGCCGGACGCGGAACTATTTCCAAAGAAGCCATTCAAAAAACATTCACGCCAGAATTTATCAACCGATTAGATGCTATCGTCTATTTTAACTCATTGGATAACTCTGTGCTTAATAAAGTCACAACTAAATTTATGGATGAATTAAAAATGATGTTAAGTCAAAAAGGGGTCTTTTTTAATTATGATACTGAAGTAGTTAACTGGATTCAAAACAAAGCCCAAACGAACATTTACGGAGCACGCCCATTGGGACGTATCATCGACGAGCATATTAAAAAGGCGCTGGTTAATGAACTCCTGTTCGGCAAGATAAAAGACGGCGGCAAG
>JAYVAZ010000475.1:0-1994 GCA_043750675.1 Pseudobdellovibrionaceae bacterium
CCAGGTTAGCGAAAAATGGAATGCCTTTTTGGCAGCGGGACGAATAGAGCCTAAAAAAGATGATCCAACCGTCAAAGATTTTGTTTATTTTCCGCGTTGGGGATTAGATTATTCTTTCAGTTTACCTGATGATGTCATCCAATCTCATTTACGTATTGGTCGGTTTATGCCAGCCTTCGGAATTAATTTTGCGGAACATGTTTTTGTTACTCGTACGTTATTAGATTTCGGACCCGGTCAGGAAAGATTTGCGGCCGAATATTCCTGGCTTAATGATCAATACACATTGATCGCCACTGCCGTTACTGGTCTGGCAAGCGCCAATCAAAACCGAATTGAAAATGGTGGGATAGTGCAGTTTTCAACCGCCGTGGGCGATAAATCCAAAGTCGGCTTCAATTATTATCAAACGACGCGGGAAAATTCGGGATTAAAATATACCAAACAAGTGCAAGGACTGTTTGCCTATGTCGGGTTTTCCGAAGACTGGTACGGACTTTTTGAAGTTGATCGGCCCAAAGGATTCGACCAAAAATGGGGTTTAGTTGAAACTTCTAAAATTGGTAAAGAGATTCATCAGGGATTACAGGTGTTCGCTACACACGAATTTGCCAACTTAAACGTAGAAAAAGCCGATCCAAAATACGAAGCTTATGGAATTGGCACCGAATGGTTCCCCGCTGTTCACTGGAATATTTATGGTGTCTATCGCAAGGAAAAAAATTCGGGCACTGACAGGCAGTTTCAAGATGCAGTCTGGTTTTTAGGACATTTTTACTTGTGAGAATTTTTATATTTATCCTCTTTTTCCCGGCTTTAGTTTTTGCTGCGGAAACATCGGTGCTTAAATGGAACGGAGATTTTCGTTTGCGTGGGCAAAGCGAAGAGACTCTCCCCGAGGAATACCGAGTCAGCGAAAAGATCCGTTTGCGATTTGGAGTAAAAGTTCAAATTCAATCGGATCTGCGTGCTGAACTTCGTCTGGCAACTGCAAAAAGCAGCACCAGCACAAATCAAACGATCGGCGACAACAAGGAGCCCGGCTTTGCCAGAAGATCTATTGGATTGGATTTAGGATATGTTTCGTGGCAGGGGTTACCCTTTCTGCGAATGGATGCTGGAAAAATCTCTCAGGTACAATTGCGTCCGGGTGGAAGCCAAATACTTCTAGATTCCGATTTATCTTTGGAAGGTATTGCCCTGGTTAGCGAATATAAAGTACGCGATTGGTTGGATGTTTTTGCGAACGCAGGATCTACCTGGATTCGGGAAAATTACGATTCTTATTATTCTGCCGAAGTTACCGACAATATGCTTAATTGGACGCAATTTGGCCTACGAATAAAATCGGGAGAATGGGGTACTCAATGCGGAGTAGGTTTTTTTAATTTTACTGCGTTACAAGGAGCAAAATTTGCCGACGTCACCAGCGGAGGAACTGGTAGAGGAAATACTGACAACGGTTTTTCCAGCTATAAAAATGCCTTCGTACCCAAACAAGGTTTTTTAGAATTAAAATTTAAATCCGCTGGGCTAAATTGGAATTTGTTTTTAGAACATATTGTAAACGATCAAACCCATGATCCTAACAAAGCATTTTGGAGCGGATTTTCAGTGGGGAATTCCCAACTGAATGGACAGATTAGTTATGGCTCGATCCAGTCCGATGCAGTTCCCGGTGTTTTTACTGATTCTGATTTTGCCGCCGGAAATACGGACAGTAAAGGATTTGTAACTACCGGAACTTGGAAATTTAAATCAGGAATGAGTTTGGCCCTCAGTCAATTCGTCAATCGCCGTCGGGCTCCTTCAGGATTAAATGATACCCAATATAATCGAACGCATTTAGACTTGAGTGCAAATTTTTAGAAAATTTACCGCGCCTAAAAGTTTTTATTCGAAAAACTGTATGCCTTTTTCCCAAGGATTACTTTTAATTGATTCTATTCGAGATTTCCAGTTACCAACATGTATTTCCAATTTGTGGCCATCTG
>JAYVAZ010000476.1:0-4967 GCA_043750675.1 Pseudobdellovibrionaceae bacterium
GCCATTGCGACCGTACTTCCGGAACGAGTGGCAATTAGACAAAACGATCTGATCGAAATTTTTCCTGGTGGAGAATCGGCAGCTAACCTGAAACAAAAAGGCCAGCATAAAATTTTTGTAGTTAGCACTTTAAGCTGTGATCGCGAGGAAACAAATTTTATTGCATCGGAAGTTGCACAGCTTTATTTAAATAAATAGGACATCTTTGGATTTGATGCCACTCGTTGTGAGGGACTAGACCGTCAAACCTATCTGAATAGCGTCAGACCTCGTTTTAAAGCATCTAGGGATAAGGGCCTGTCAATGGAATAGACATAACCTATTTTTGTCTAAGGCCACTTAGTTAATTTCCTAAAAAGTTTTTCAGCAACTCAATTATTAAATCTCCCTATCATAAGAATAGAAGGACTGTATTGGAGATACTGCCAACAATCCTTTAGATTCAGTATCAGAGATAGAATAAAAATCTCTTAAAGGTGGAATGATGAAAAATTTAATTGCGAGTCTGGTATTAATAATGACGGGAGTAGCGAACGCTACCGATCTAAACCTTCCCTCGGATCACAATATGGTTGAGTTTTATAGCGGTAAAGAAATCAATGATCTTACTTTTCGAATCGACTATCCCAGTGGACCTATTGAAGTGATCCGTGATGGGCGCGTGGGTTCGCAAACTGCAAAACAGGGTGATTGCATGGCGTTGATCTATTCCAGCCTAAAAGGCATAACCTTGGTTCAAATGCAGCACCTAGCGGACGCCTTGGTAGTGCAGACTGGAATGGTAGATCCCATTTCTGAATTGAAACCCCAAATTCGAAAAGGAACTGTTATCTTCCAGTTGGCTAATACTTGGTTTTATATGTCGACTGTTAGAATTCATACTATGGATGGGAAATCTTTTACCGAAAATAAAAATCGTGTAATGGGAATAAACGAAAATGAGAATGTTTTAATAAGATATCTTCCACACTGCCAGGAACTAGAAGACTAACTGAAGACTAACAAGCCCTCTTTAAGTTCATACTGTCGAACTTTTTAGAGGGCGCAGAAACTGGCTATTAAAACAGGTAACCTAAACGGAAGAAAGTTAGGTTGGTAAAAGCGGTACTGCCAAATTTGTCGGCTGCATCTTTAGCATCCACATAGGCCTCGTTTGTCGTAGGAAGCGCTGAAGTGATTGTCGTTTTAGGGCTGGATGGTGAAACCATGGACATGTCTACTCCATACCAGAATCCACCGTCATCGGCGCCCCACATCCAACCCAGTTTCAAAACCGTAGCTGTTGCGACGACTTTGATTTCGGCTTTTTGGCCCGTTGCTGAATCTGTTGCCGAAGTCTCCATGGTTTCTGAACCTAACCCCGCTGCCGCAAAGAAAGAGCCAGAAAATGGATGCCAGTGCACTAATAATTCGGGCATTGATAGCTCGGCTTTGGCTGTCCCGACATCGATGGATAATAAATTATATCCAAAACTCATACTCCATTGATCAGAAAATGTATAGTTAACCCCGGCTTGAGTCACAAAAGGAACTCCAAGACCGACATTAATACCGAATCCAGTAGATCCCGCAGCCTGAGCAGTCGAGCCTAACATCGAACCTACAACCGAACCCAAGAAACAAACTGATAAAACCAAATTTTTAATTTTGAACATTTTTTCTCCTCTTTTTCTTCATCAATACTAACTAGAAATCGACGGCGAGAAAACATTTCAACTGAAATCTAGACCTTCTAAAGTGGGCGAAATTATGCTTGGTGTAAAGTAGACGTAATGGTAAAGATTTTCTTATGCAGAAATCAAAAGATCCCTTACATGGAATGACGTTAAAACAAATTTTAGAAGAACTTGTTGCACATTTTGGTTGGAAAACTTTAGGTGAAAAAGTAGATATCAACTGTTTCATTTCAGATCCCAGTGTTTCATCTAGCCTTAAATTTTTAAGAAAAACGGAATGGGCTCGTAAAGAAGTCGAAAATCTTTACAAAGCCTACCTGATAAGTAAGCAAGAAAAGTAAATTAAAAATTAATGAAGCTTTTTAGCGGCCAAGTATTCTTCGTAAGAAATATGATTATCGTAAACAACAGTTTCATCGATTTCGATAATTCGGTTCGCCACAGTCTGAATGAGTTCATGATCATGTGAAGTAAAGATAATCGATCCCTTAAACCTTTTTAAGCCATCATTCACGGCCGAGATACTTTCTAAATCCAAATGACTGGTAGGTCCATCCAGCAAGAGCACATTGGACCCCGATAACATCATTTTTGAATACATGCAGCGAACTTTTTCACCACCCGAAAGAACTTCGGGTTTTTTAAGTGCATCGGTTCCACTGAAAAGCATCTTACCTAAAAATCCACGAATAAACGATTCATCCTTTTCTTTCGAATACGGACGTAACCAGTCCACTAGGCTATCCTCGCCAGTGCGGAAGTATTTTGAGTTGTCTGTAGGAAAGTAACTTCTTTTTGTGGTAATTCCCCAGGTAAATTCGCCAGAGTCGGCCTTTATTTCTTCAGAAAGAATATCCATTAACAAAGTTTTAGCTAAATCATTTTTTCCAACAAGCGCTACTTTGTCGCCAGATTTCAGACTAAAACTAATATTTTTAAGGATAGATTGGCCTTCATATTTTTTATTTAATTTTTCCACGGTCAAAACGTCTTTGCCCAATTCACGTTCAACATCAAAACCAATAAACGGACGTTTTCTAGATGAAACGGGAAGTTCATGGAACTCTAATTTTTCCAAAGTCTTTTGTCTTGAAGAAGCTTGTCTTGATTTGGAAGCATTGGCGCTGAATCGGGCAATGAACGCTTTCAATTCTTCTGCCTTATCGGAACTCTTTTTATTTTGGTCAGAAAGTAGACGTTGGCTTAATTCACTGGCCTGTCGCCAGAAATCGTAATTTCCAGTGTACACAGTAACTTTTCCAAAATCGACATCAGCAATGTGCGTACATACTTTATTTAAAAAATGTCGGTCATGCGAAACGACGATAACAGTATTTTCAAAATTCATAAGAAATTCTTCTAGCCACTGAATAGCATAAATATCCAAGTGATTGGTTGGCTCATCCAGAAGTAAAATATCTGGCTTTCCAAACAGGGCCTGCGCCAAAAGTACTTTTACTTTTTCGCCCCCGGTCAGTTCTTTCATTAGGCGTTGTTGCATGTCTTCGCCGATGCTAAGTGCAGCCAGCATTACGGCAGCGTCGGATTCCGCTTCCCAACCATTGAGTTCACCAAATTCCGTTTCTAATTCAGAAGCGCGGATTCCATCGGCTTCACTGAAGTCAGGCTTTTCATAAATAGCATTTTTTTGTTCCATTACTTTGAACAGCTTTTCATTTCCCATCAAAACTGTTTTTAAAACAGTTTGTTCTTCATACGCGAAATGATCTTGCTTTAAGATCGATAAACGTAAGTTCGATCCGACGATCACTTCGCCCGTGTTGGGTTGAATTTCACCAGAAAGTACTTTCAGAAAAGTCGATTTTCCAGCACCATTGGCGCCGATCAAACCGTAGCAGTTTGATGGGGTGAATTTAACGTTTACTTCTTCAAATAGTTTTTTGCCGCCAAAACGAAGGCTTACATCAGTAGTAGAAATCATAGTGACGGCAACTTAGCCAATTTTACGTTAAAACTCGAGGACTAAATTGTCCCCCCGTGGTTTTGACAGGTTTTCATGCACAATTTATAGGTTTTAGTAAAGGGGACCCAAGTTGGAGGCACTATTCCACTGGCCCACAAGGCATAAGCTGCCTAAAAACCTTGCGATCGACCGAAGTTAATTACTTTCTGATTGGCGGCACTCAATAGTAATTGAGTCTTTACCAGTCTCAGAAATATTTTGCAAAACTTGCAAACGCGCAAACAATTTTCCTTGAGATTCACTTAACGTGGAAGTGACTATTCCAGTTTCGTTATTTACTAAATTGATAACGGTAAATCCTTTGCTTAAAGCAACGAATCCAGAAAATTCGGAGTGCTGAGTTAATTTAAAAAACTCCATTGATCCATGCGGATCCTCTGACTTAACCAAATTAACTACCGCTTGAGTCGTTTGCTGTTGAATTGTTTCTGTGATGCTGCAAACAACATCAGCAGCCACCGCTGATTGCGCTACTGCAGAAACTAGTAAAATAATGATAAACTTCATAGATCCTCCTTAGTAAGTAAGCGCTATAAAGATCATTTATGAATCGGTTTGTATAGCTAAAAAACTTTATCTAAATATCTTTTGATATACATCTTGTAGAATTCATTAAATTGATTTGAGAACGGATTTAATGTCGTTTTATAGTTAAAAACACCGTAAACCTGATTTGTTTCTGGTTCAAATTGTGCGGTCCTAAATAAGATATCCCAAATTAATAGGAAACCTCCAAAATTAGTGTGATTCATTTTTTTTTCATGATGCAGGCTATGTGTGTGTGGTGAGACGATCCAAGCAAGCGCCTTTGGAAATTTCAAACCCGAAGCGGAATGAACGAAGAAACCCCATAAATTTATCAAGGCCATACTAAAGATCACTATGGAAGGCGGAAATCCTAAATACACCATAGGAAAGAAAAAATACAAGCGGCGTAACGATCTAAACCAAGATAACCGGAAGCCGACACTTAGGCCAAAACGATTGGAACTGTGATGGACATGATGAAAAGCCCAAAGAAATGAAATTTTATGCATCAGAAAATGTTCTAAAAAGAAAAACAGATCATATAAAATAAAACTCCCGAATAAAGTCCAGTAGCTGATGGAAAAATGAAATAGGGGTTCGGTTGGAATCCAATCCGAATTAAACCTTTGCAGACTTAGCAGGGAAAAGAAAATCGTTTCTACAATTATATTTAAATAGTCGGCGACAAAAGATTTTATATTTTCCGCAGTAACCTTTTCATAAATGACAAAATCAACTACGGTTAAAGCAGCCGCAAGGTAGTAAATTTTTATAGCAAA
>JAYVAZ010000477.1:0-4625 GCA_043750675.1 Pseudobdellovibrionaceae bacterium
CTCCATGAGTAGCCCAGCGAGTATGTCCAATACCAAGATGACCATCAAATTTTTCAACCACTAACTTCTGTTCCAAGTTGGTCAATTTACCTTCGGCCCGAATTCGTTTAAAATGGCCCTGATGTAAGATCGCGACGCCAGCACTATCGTAACCACGATATTCCAGTTTTTTAAGCCCGCTAACAATAATATCCTTAGGACTCAAGGGTCCCAAATATCCAACTATTCCGCACATCTCTTATTCTCGATTCCACATATATTGTTCGTCTATTTCTCTTTATCTAATTCTGCATCTGAATTCGCGATGCTAACGTAATTTTCTTTTATAAATTGTTTTCCACGGGCAACCGCCAGTGCTTTGGCCGGCACTGATTTGGTGATGGTGGATCCACTACCGATAACACTATCATCGCCAATTTCAATTGGCGCGATAAACTGGGTATCACTCCCAACAAAAACACGATTACCAATTTTAGTTTTGTATTTCTTCTTATCAACGGCGTAATTACAAGTAATTGTGCCACAACCAATATTGGAATCAGTCCCGACTTCCGCATCACCCAAGTATGTAAGATGGTTTGCTTTCGAACGAGCCCCAAATTTAACTTTTTTAAGTTCAACAAAATTTCCAATGTGCGCTTCTTCACCAATTTCAGTATCTGGACGAATTCGCGCAAACGGACCAAGCTTTGCACGACTCTTAACAATACAGCTTTCCAATACAGAATAAGCTTTAATTAAAACACTGTCTTCGACAATGGAATCTGATATCATACATCCGGGTTCAATCACAGTGTAAGGTCCAATTGAAGTTTTTCCTTTGATAAAAACGCCAGGATAAATAACCACGCCGCCTGCTATCTTAACCGAATTTTCAATGTAGGTTGTTTTCGGGTCTATCATTAAAACACCGTCATCCATCAATGCCTGATTTTTGCGACGGAAAGTTACCTTAGTAGCCCTAGCCAATTCAGACTGACTATTTACACCAAACGCGGCACTAGGAGTTCCGATAATCGCGTCTACCTTTAGGCTTTGATCGATAGCGATCGAAATTAAATCGGTAAGGTAAAATTCCTTTTTCGAATTATGATTCTGAATTTTTGGAAGCTCATCTTTTAGAACATCGGAATTAACTAAATAAATTCCGGTATTAACTTCATTAATTTTTAGAGTATCCGAAGAAGCATCGCGGGATTCGACAATTGCTTTTAATGTTCCATGATGACGAACAATACGACCAAAATCACCTGGCTCTTTTAATTTGGCAGAAACGACGGCTAAATCTAATTTTTTCTCGCGGAACTCTTTAATGAAGTTTTTCAAATCCTCAGCTAACAATAGCGGATGATCTCCATTAAGTATCATCACGTCGCCCTCTATTGTTTCAACTTCAGCTGCCTTCACAGCATCCGCCGTTCCCAGTTGATTTAGTTGAACGCAGAAATGCACACCTTTGCCTTCAATAACCGTTTTTACTAAGTTTTGCCCGTGACCGACGACAACGCGAATATCGGCAATTCCCGCCTCATAACATTGATCAATGATTTTAACGATCATAGGTTCGCCGGCAACAGGATGTAACACCTTTGGCAACGGGGATTTCATCCTAGTTCCTTTGCCAGCCGCCAAAATAATGGCAGTGACCGGTTTGGAAATAAGTTTTAACGAAGCGGAGTCTTTCAACTTTTCAGAAGAAGTATTATTTTCTTTATTACTTGGATTATTCATGGGCATAATTAAAACATGAGTTCAAAGATTTTACATCAAACTTGTTGGGCAAAAACGATCGAAGGAACAAAGATAGAAATGTTCTCGGCACGGAACAGCAATGAAGATGGATTTCTATTTATTGGTGGTGTTCATGGGGATGAACCCGAAGGTGTCGAGCTGGCACAAAAGTTACTTTCCTGGTTGCTTAAAAACAACAATTCTCAGATGCAGTCATGGGCCCTGATCCCCTGCTTGAATCCCGATGGTTATAAGAAAAATCAAAGGATGAATTCGCAGAATGTAGATCTTAACCGTAACTTCCCGACCCAAGATTGGTTGCCGTCTGAAAAAAACAGATACTACTCTGGTCCCTTTGCTAATTCAGAACTAGAAACGCAGGCGTTGGTTAAGCATTTAAAAACTCACAATTACAAATCGATTATTCATTTTCACTCGTGGGAGCCCTGTGTCGTATATACCGGCGAACCCGGAAAAAGATTTGCTGAAATTTTATCCTTAGAAAATAATTACGCCGTGAAGCCTAGCATTGGCTATCCCACGCCTGGCAGTTTTGGCGACTACGGCTGGACCGAACTAGGCGTTCCTGTGATTTGTATAGAAGAACAAGAAAAAATCGATCTGAAATTTGTCTGGCCACATTTTCAAGAAGGCCTACAAACTTTATTGTCCAAAGATCAATAACGGCCTACAGTAAATAAGTGACCAAAATAGACATCATCGTTTTTGATTTAGATGACACTTTACTAGATACCTCACGTTTATTGTTACCTATTTCAAATACTCCAGAATTTGAAAAGAAAATCAGCGAAAAACTTCCGTTAATGGAAGGTGCCCAGTCTAATTTAGATTACCTGTTTAAAAAATATCGCCTCGTTTTATTGACCCAGGGAAAAAGAGAAATTCAGTTTGCGAAAATCCAGTCATTAGGTATTTCCAATTTTTTTTATAAAATTCTTTTCGCTGATTTGGCCCTGAATGAAAAAAAGGAAGATTATTTTAGGCAGATTAGCGAATGGGTACAGCCGGGCTCCCGTTTTTTAAGTATCGGCAATCGAATAAGCACCGACCTTATCCCTGCCAAAAGATTTCAAGCACTGACCTGTCATTTTAGGTATGGCGAACACTTGGAAGAAAAGGTACAATCGGAACAGGCCAGCGATTTTGTTATAAATAACCACAAAGAGTTGATTTTAAAATGCAATCTGTAGATTCAACATTACTTATCATTGGACAAAATCCAAAACAAAATTTTGATTTTAACTACGAAGTTGTTAATAGCATCAAAGAACTGCAGCAAAAACTATTGGTACGTCAATTCAAGGTTATCGCGTTTTCTTATACCTACGGATTAACCAAAGAATTTCAAGACACTATTAGAAATTATTCTAAATCAGAAAACCTAACTCAATACGTCCTTTACAATAGCGAAAAGTTGACTGGGCGAGATTTGGCGATGATTGTCGACAAAGTTCCCATTCACACCTTTTCCAGCTCGATAGATCAAATAGATTTTCAAAATGATGTAATCAAATGTCTCAATGACTATCAAACGAAACAGCAGAATTTGGATTTTGCTACTTTGGTGGATCAACGCACATCCGAGCTGAAACAATGGCAAGAATCCCTAGAAGAAAAAGTTCAAAGTCGGCAAGATCACCTGGAAGAACTACGGAAAAAAACTTACTTTGCGCAAGTTCGTTGGGATCTAACCAAACAGGCTTTGATGAGCCTAATTAATGTCAAATCAGTTTCTGAAATCGAAAAAAATTTATTAGATGTGCTTCTTCCATCTTTGGACATCGCCCATATTCGGGTATTTTTCCCGCCGTATGATCAGGATTTTGATCAGCAGCTGAAACAAACGAAGACTTTTTCCAGACATAAGGTGGCCTTATTCCATCAGGAAGATGCTTTAGGACACATCTTTTATTTAAAACATCCCGATGCGGGCTTTTCTCGGGAAGATGTTGATCAATTAAATAAACTTTCCGAAGCAGTATCGCAATCACTATTCCGCTTAAATAAATTGGAACAAGCGGAAAGCATGAAAAACGAATGGAAGACCACGTTTAATTCCATTTCTGATCCGGTAATGATCATCAATGAAAAATATGAAATACTTCAGTTTAATAAAGCCTTGGAATTAAAAAACAAAAATTCTTCTAAATCAAAAAAATGTTACGAGGTCTTATTTCACAAAGACAAACCCTGTTCTTGGTGTCAGTTAGGTACTTCTTTTAAAGTCGAAGGACCACGAAACAAATCAGTTTCCTATGAAGTTTCCAGTCATGCTTTTAAGTTTAATGAACAGAATCATTATGTGAACCTTTATCACGACGTCACCGAACAATTGAAACTAGAAAGAAGACTGATCGAAAACTCTAAATTAGTTGAATTAGGAACGATTGGCAGCAGTATTGCCCATGAATTAAATAATCCATTGGGCGGGATACTTTCCTATGTGCAGTTAATGTTGATGGATATCAAACCCGAACACGTGTTATATGCGGACTTAAAAGAAATAGAAGAAGGCGTACGTCGCTGTCGAGACATCATCCTAAATCTACTTAGTTTTACCCGCGACCCAAGTGCCGAAGAAAAACAACGATTCAATTTATTTTCCGCCCTGGATCGCGCTATCAAGATTGTCGAACTTAAAACAAAGTCTTTAGGTATCGAAATTAAAATCAAAAACGATTCTGCTGATTATCCATTGGACGGATATTTTAATTTATTGGCGCAGGCTTTTAAAAATATTTTAACTAGATCAATTGAATCAATATTAGATACCCAACAAAAAAATAAGAACGATAAAGGGATCATAGAAATCCATATTTTGAAAAAAGAAAATGAATACGAAATGCTTTTTATCGATAATAGCAACGGTTTTG
>JAYVAZ010000478.1:0-2874 GCA_043750675.1 Pseudobdellovibrionaceae bacterium
GCGCAGGTCTAATTAGTTTTAAAGTGTTTTTGTAAAAAAATCCTAGTCTCAAAAATGTGAGGATAGTGCTAAAACGAAACCGGATTAAGTTAAGACTGCGTGTGGAAGTTCCAAGCTATGGAAAATCTCTGTAGCAAAAATTCTGGGTGGGGCAAATGAGACTATTTGATTCGAATTATTTTAGCCGCGGAAAAGTTTGCGCTTGCTGGAACACTTTTAGTGCTAATGCCGTAGTCAAAGGTTGCGATTTCCACGCCGTACTGTCGCGAAGGATTGGGAAGGCGGAAAAAAACAATCCATCCTTAAAATGAATTAACTGGTTTCCTTCTTCGACGTTGCTCATTACATAGAGGAGACCCTTTTGAAACGCCGAAATGACCTGATCGGAAATCAAGTGCGGATGGGTTTGTTGGAGATCCAAGATTGAACTAAGCGCATATAAAGTAGTTTGGGTTTTGTCTTCGTTTGTTAGGGTCTGCACCAGGTTGGTTTCGTTCTTCCAAGAGCCGTCAAAACTGGATTGAGTTTTTAGTATGACCTCAATCATCTTTTCCGCAGAAGGATTCAGACATTGCACTCCATCTGCGATGGCTGCGCTGGTTACAAAATACAGGTACATGGAATTCGGATAATAAATCCCGCAGTCTTTATGTTCTAATTTAAGAATATTTTTATTCACCAAATCGCACGCCGGCGCGTAGCCCTTAAGGCTCTGATTATTAGTTAATGAAAGTGAACGTAAGATATTTGCGTTGACCACACAGTCCACATCATTTAACTGCGGCAGTCGTTGACCGTTTTCGGGGGCAGTAAGAGCGTTGATAAGAGGTGGATTACCGATCGCGGAAAGAAGCGAAGGATCATCAATAAACCAAGTTAGGTAAGCTCCCGTGTTTATTTCGCCTCTGGCAATGTTGCCTTGGTAGGGTAGGCGTTTCTGATCTAGGTAGGACAATAACTTTTGCGTGTATTCAGATTCGGTTTTTGGTTGAAGTTTACCCATTTTAAATAAAGTCATTACTACAGCGGCACTTGTATCTGAATCGGAAGGCACAAAGGCAATGTTATCCAACTTTAAGTTAAAAAGTTCGCCTTCCAGCTTAAAAACAGGGCGATGCATGCGGTAAATTTTTTTGTCGTTTCCAACGATGTCCCGTTCAGGAAAAAAATGATAGGCCCCCTGATCATAGTACTTATCAAAGTTGTTAAGACTTAGATTAATGGACTCCCGTAGTGCCGGGGGCATATCTGCAATTCTATTTCTATATGCGGAAATCAATATATTGATGATGGTCGTATTAGTGAAGATACTAGGAGATTCAATCCGGTCAGGAGTTCTAGAAATCAAGAGGCTTTGGTTGGCCAGTTTGACGATCCCGGAAACACAAAAATATTGGTTCCAGTCGCCTGATAAGTAGTCGCTGTCGGGGGTGGTTTTTTGCAAGTCTATCACCGAATTCATTGCTTTTTTTGTTAGCTCTTCAAGCCTTGCATTGGTTGGTGAGGTTAAGGCGGCTGGATCGCGGGAAGGAATGGGGCTATGAGCACAACCCAAAAAAGTGAATGATAATAGTACAGAAGATAAATAAAATTTCATGCAACCCGCTTCTTTTAGGATAACAAAGAATTATTTTAATCCGTAGATTTAGCGATGAAAAGTCCAGGACGTGGGTGAAGTCCAATTGATATTAAATGGTGGCTCCGGGGAGAATCGAACTCCCACGCCCTTGCGGGCACTGGATTTTGAGTCCAGCGCGTCTACCAATTCCACCACAGAGCCATCTGTAAACTTAATAAACCGTTCCTGCACCTTAGGTGCAAGAGGAATTTTGGACAGCGGCAAGTAAATCATTTTTGCTTTCTAAAAACAAGAAATTCCGCGCCGTTTTCTCAAGCCCGCCTTTGAAAATTCTACTTGATGTGTTCTTTTTATTGTCACATTTTTGATCAAACCGAAAAACCGAGGCGCCGACGCTCTTCGTAAAAGCTTAGTAAATAGAGGAAGTTACAGCGTTTACCTGAAACCGGTCCAAGGTGGCCTTACGCTTGCTTTGTGAACGATTCGACATATTAAAACATTTTCTGTCTGACACCGACAGAGCAACCCCATTTACTGAATTTTCAGTGTGGTTAAGGGAGAGGTTATGAAAAACATGTATAAAAAGACCTTAGTTATTATGGCAATGCTGCCGTTAGTAGCTATGGCACAATCCAGTTTTGATGATGAGGTCAACGCTGAACTAGACAAGTTATATACTCAGAAATCGGCGCAATCATCTAATGTAAATGCATTACAAGGGTCTGCCCAGGCACAGTCTGCGCCCACTCAACAAGTGCAAACACAATTAGTACAGCAACAAGTGATTGCAGCTCCACAAGCGCAGACTCAAGCTCCTAAAGTCGTGCAGGTTCAACCGACCACGACTATTGAAGCAACGCCTTTGATGGAAAGCCGTGCGGACTTAATCCGTAAAGCAAGACAAGATGCCGAATTAACTACGGAACAAAAAATCGTTGAAAAACTTGAGCAATCAAGAATGGAAGACGAAAAAAGAAGAGCCGATGTTTTATTTGGTGAAAAATTTAATTCTATAAATAACACAGTTCAAGCACCCGTCGCGACCCCAGCTCCGGCACCAGTAGTGGTTACCGAGCAGGTTGTTGCTCCGATTGCACAGCCAGTAGCGGCGGCACCGGTGGTAATAGAAACTGAAGAAAAAATCGATAAAGAGACCGTACGCAGTGAAATCAGTGCGGCTTTAAGCGATCTTAAAAAGCAAGACGAGAAACCAAAATCTAAATCTTACTTTTCCGTTCTTGCTGGTACTGGTGATTATCCAGATGCAGTAAATGTTAAAGGTCAGTATGCATTGG
>JAYVAZ010000479.1:0-2401 GCA_043750675.1 Pseudobdellovibrionaceae bacterium
ATAATACCCATTTGGATTGTCATAGCTCGTATTCTCCTCGTTGTCCCATAAGATTTTCTTATGGGAGTTTAGAGCAGACACAATTTTTCAGACGCTACCTTTAAGTTCGATACACAGATTTAAATTTTTTGGTGGCCATAGTCACGGTAGCGCGACGAACACCCATGTTTTCGGCAACTCGTCTTTGTGTCATGCTTTGAACCCAATATAAACTGGCTAACTCCTCTAAATTTGGCTTTTCTTTCTTCCACTGAACCTTGTAAGCTCGTCCATACTTAACTCGGTTGGTTCGAGTACGTTATCCTAGGCCCGAGGATATCGTATTCAAACCAACCCAGTTAATAATAAAGCGAATATATGGGGTTCAGTGGAAAAAACCAAGGACTAATCAGGACGAGCTGGCAAAACTCTACTGGGATCAGGGTTTATCACAGATTGAGATCGCGCGTCGGTACAAAATTAGACGCGCCACGATTGCTGCGGCTGTAAAAGCTTATAAGCCGAATTGCCCTAAACTTGACTTACATAAAAATGTAAGTTACCTTTGGTTTAAGGAGTACCTAGTGAATTGGAAAGTTGATTACGAACCGCATGTTAAAGCGGAAATCAAAGCCCAGCTAGCAAGTGGTGTGCTGACAAAGGAAGACCTGCAAACTCTGTACAAATGGGTTGATCAAATCGAAGTATTCGGTCTTGACCGTGTACAGACGGATTACTGGAATGATCACCCCCTTGAAGCCGAATGGACAGGTTTACGTTCGGCCAGTTTTTCACTTCGAGGCCGTATTATTTATCGTATTGAAAATAAAAAATTAATTGTCATGGTAGTTCGAATTACTGCGACCCATAATTACCGTAGATAAGGAGTCAACAATGTCATCACTCAAAAAATTACTTCAAGATTTTGATGCCCATGCAGCATCACCCAGTGAAATGGTCAGAAACTTCCGCAAAGGCCTAGGCATGACTTTAAAAGAAGTCGAAGAAGTAACAGGCATTCGCGAATCACACTTAAGCGCCATTGAAAATGGAAAAATCGAAATGACCCAAAACTATGCTGAAGTTTTCGCTGTTACTTTTGGGCTTCACCCAACTGTTTTCTTGTATCCAAATGGTGAGTTTAAGAAATCAAAATCTCTTGCAGTGATCGAGCAAAAAGCAAAAAAATTTATTGCTCGTGCACGGCCTCAGGTGGGCACGAAAAAGCGACAAGCTGTTTAAAAAACAAAGGCTCAGTTTTTTAGACTGAACCTTGTTGATGGCCGATTTGATTTTTAAGAAGTGTTTTATTTACAGACAAAACCGATTGCTTCAGGAGTCTTTGTTTTACTCAATAGCAGTCGACAAAGTGTCGCTTCCTTAGGAAGTTCTTTTGTCAGGAGTATTCCCGTACCCGTATATTCGCAAGCTAGCCAAATTGATCTTTCTTTTTTCTTACCGAAACTCCATGAGGTTTTGGTTATGTCAGTGTTTTCCTCGTCATCTGGAATTAAACTAGCGCCCTGTTCCGGTGGGCCATCATAAACGCTCATATGGGTTCTCAGTTGAGGTTCAAAGTTATAAGCACGTTTTGCCAACCAACCGCTCGGCACCTTTGTTTTAACGGCACTTTGTTCCGTATGAATTTCCGATGGGCACTCATAGCTAATTTTGGAGGCCATGGCGTCGCTACTTACCTGCAGAAATACAAGAATGAATAAAGAAATTTTTCGAATCGTCACTAAATCATCTTGGCGAATATCCTTGTACGCGGTCAACAACTTAAAGTTTCTGGCGCCCTTTGTGGACTGATTTTTCAGGACCTTTTGAAGTCCTCATAATTTCGATCTGAAGGCGAACTCAATGCCATAGAATTGCGTCTACAGACCCATTTTCAAAATATGTCCATGGGCCATGTTCAAGCTCGAAGCAAATAAGTACGGCAAGGTAGTAGTTTTTTACTTGGAATACTTTAGGGGAAAGGTCTGATGGCAAAGAAAAGAAATTCTTCTCAGAATCAGTTAATCCAGTTTTGTAAAATCTCTGATGTTTATTTTTTTTAAGCCAATATCCAGAATTAAATATTTTTTCATTTTCGGCTATTGCGGTCGGCAAGACGACTTCTATGCCCGTCTGCTTTGCCCAGTTCTGTATTTTTAGGATATATGGAGCAAGAGTTTCTTTGCTGCACTCTCGCATTTTCGATGTAAATCCGGACAGACTGCATTCAGGAAAAAGAATCACATCAACATCAGTTTTTTCAAATTTTGCGAATAAATCGTAAATATTCTTGAAGTTTTTTGAGATATCGGGCGAATTTGGAATTTGCGCAATACCTACTGATAGCATGAATTATTGACCGCGACTCTTTGCTGCGACAGGAATTAAAGAAGCAAAACGCTCACGCACTTCTTTGTATTCC
>JAYVAZ010000480.1:0-8703 GCA_043750675.1 Pseudobdellovibrionaceae bacterium
GTTGCTTTACGTTGCTACTACCTGAAGCTTACAACGAATCCCTTATCGAAGCGGCAGTACCCAAAATATATTCATCATCAGAAAGTTCAAAATCTCCTCATGAGGACGCCATTCCCTTATCCGAATCGCACACAGAGCGTATCAAACCTGAACAATTTGCAGACGATCGATCAATTCTAAACAAAACATCTGGTCGCACGGTGCTTGTCATTGAAGATGAACCCAAATTTGCACAGATACTTTACGACCTAGCCCATGAATTAAATTACAAATGTGTTGTTGCTCAAGATGCCGAAGAGGGTTTACACCTTGCTCAGTCCTTACTGCCAGATGCTATTTTGCTTGATATCGTGCTACCTGACTATTCTGGATTGAAAGTGCTTGATCAATTAAAAGAAGATCCGACAACCAGACACATTCCAGTTCACATCGCCTCGTCTAACGATTACATGGAGATGGCTCTGCAAATGGGAGCCATTGGCTACATTTTAAAGCCCGCTAAGCGAGAAGCTCTTAAGGCGGCATTTAAAAAAATTGAATCCAAGCTGAATCAAAAAACAAAACGTGTGCTTATTGTGGAAGATGACAGACTACAGCGCGAAAGCATGACTCAATTGATAGCCGGACCCGGAATTGAAATTACAGCGGTGGCTCTAGCAAGTGAAGCCTTGGCAGCACTTAAAAAATCGACGTTCGATTGTATGGTGACGGATTTAAAACTACCAGACATGTCAGGTCAGGATCTATTAAAGAAAATGACCGAACAAGAAGATATTTCAAGTTTCCCTCCGGTCATAGTTTATACGGGACGATCACTTTCCAGAGATGATGAAGATCAGCTTAGAAAGTATTCTCGTTCAATTATTGTAAAAGGTGCAAAATCGCCTGAGCGTCTTGTCGATGAAGTCAGTTTGTTTCTTCATAGTGTGGATGCCACGTTGACGCCCGAACGACAGTTGATGCTAAAAACTATGCGAAGCGGAGAGACTGTTTTTGAAGGCACCAAAGTTTTAATTGTTGATGATGATGTTCGAAATATTTATGCACTGACTGCGGCTTTAGAGCAAAGAGGTGCAATCATTGAAGTTGCACGAAATGGCAAAGAAGCCCTTACAAAGTTAACTGATAATCCAGCTACCGATATCGTACTTATGGATATTATGATGCCCGAAATGGATGGTTATCAAGCCACGCGCGAAATTCGAAAGTTGAAACGTTTTTCAAAATTACCTATCATTGCAGTCACCGCGAAAGCCACTAAACATGATAAAGCCCTTTGCCTGGAAGCCGGCGCTAACGATTATCTTGCTAAACCCATTGACCTGAATCAGCTATTTTCCACAATTCGAGTTTGGACACCAAACTTAGGTAGAGACTAATATATGGACAGAACTTTGGTTCCTGAACTTGCAATTGAACTAAAAGAATTGTTCGAGGCCATCAATCTTAAGTATGACTTTGATTTTCGCGAGTATTCGATCAATTCAATGACCAGGTCAGTGGTTCATGCCATGAACAGAATGGGCTGTGACAATCTTAATAGTCTTCAAGAAAAAGTATTAAAAGATACCGATTCCTTTTATGCTCTACTTCAATCCTTGACGATTCCAGTTAGTGAAATGTTTCGCGATCCTACATATTTTTTGTCAATTCGAGAAAAAGTCGTTCCTATTCTTAAAACCTACCCATCAATTAATCTTTGGGTTGCAGGTTGCGGAACCGGCGAAGAGGTCTATTCCCTGGCTATACTTCTTCAAGAAGAAAATTTACTTGAGCGCACGACGATTTATGCAACGGATATTAACTCACGAACTCTTAATCAGGCCACAGCAGGATTATTTGATATAAAAATCTTTCAGTATTATGAGGGTAGTTACAAAGAATCAGGTGGATTGCATTCGCTTTCGAACTATTACACGCAATCAAATGGAATTGCGGTTATCAATGAAAACCTCAAAAAAAATATCACGTTTGCCGATCATAGCTTATCCACCGATAATGTGTTCTCGGAAATGCATTTCATTTCATGCCGTAATGTACTGATTTATTTCAATCGCGACCTGCAAAATAAGGTGATTGGATTGTTCAATCAATCCCTACATCGAAAAGGGTTCTTAGGCCTGGGCTCAAAAGAAACAATTCAGTTTTCAGAAAATGCAAAACACTATGATCCTTTCGTTATAGAGGATCGGATTTATCAGAAGAAGTAAATAATATGATAGAAACTATAGACCATTCACAGCAAATTCCCAAAAAGATAACAGACAAGGTTAAAATCCTGCTCGTCGATGATTTAGACAACAACCTTTTGGCTTTAGAAGGGTTATTGCGAAGAGATGATCTTGAAATATGTAAAGCTAAGTCAGGTGCTGAGGCACTTGGTTTAATGCTAAATGCCGATTTTGCGTTGGCGCTTATTGATGTTCAAATGCCTGGCATGAATGGATTCGAGCTTGCTGAGTTCATGCGAAGTACAAAAAAAACGAAAAATATTCCTATTATTTTTGTTACGGCGACAGCATCTCAACAAAGTTTTTTATTTAAAGGGTATGAAAGTGGGGCGGTCGACTTTTTGCTTAAGCCGCTGGATTCATTTGCAGTAAAAAGTAAGGTTAATATCTTCGTAGAAATGTATCGACAACGGAAAGAACTTAAAATTCAACTGGATTTGAATTCTGAGTTGATGGCTGACCTGAACGAATCGAAAGTCGCAGCTGAGCGTGCTAATAGCTTTAAAACTCAGTTTCTAGCCAATATGTCGCATGAAATTCGAACACCCTTGGGTGCCATACTCGGATTTCTTAACTTATTAAAGAGTCCCACTTGCACCTCTGAGGAGAAAAGCAATTATATGCTCACCATCGAGCGTAACTCGCAGCAGTTGTTAGGTCTTGTCGATGACATATTAGATTTATCGAAAGTCGAAGCAGGGAAAATGACAGTCGAAAGTATTCAGTTTTCGCTGGCAGAAATGCTGTCCGAATTTAATTCACACATGACTTTCAAAGCCGGGGGAAAGGGCGTTGAGTTTAAATTCAACATGGATTCGCCTATACCAGATATTATTTCGTCCGATCCAATACGGCTTCGTCAGATATTAAGTAACATCGCAGGCAATGCGCTTAAGTTTACGGATAAAGGTTATGTTAGTTTAAGTGTTAGCTATGCTGATCCTCTATTGAGATTTACAGTGAAAGATACAGTAATTGGAATTTCTAAAGGAAACGTGCTTGTGCTATTTCAACCGTTTACTCAGGCCAATCCGACAACAACTCGAAAGTTTGGCGGTACTGGCTTAGGTTTGGTACTATCGAGGCGTCTGGCTGAAGCACTAGGTGGTAAACTTGAAATTGCAGAAAGTAGAGAAGGCTTTGGTAGTACTTTCTTAATTGAAGTGAAATCACCGCTACTGTCACATGCCAAGCTGATTGGGCTGAATGAATTATCGGCTATTGAGCATGCGGTGCTTCCAAATTTTAAAAAGAATAAAGATATTTTGCGCGGGCTAAAAGTACTTTTAGTTGAAGATTCGCCAGACAATCAAACGTTGATTACTATGTACCTAAATAATGCCGGTGCAATAGTGAAGTTAGCTAGTGATGGCGCGCAAGGAGTCGAAAGCGCATTGTCAGAAAACTTTGATGTCGTACTGATGGATATTCAAATGCCGATTATGGATGGTCACGAAGCGGTAACTAAATTACGTAAATCGAAATATGCTAAACCCATTATTGCTTTAACCGCTCATGCTATGACTGAAGAGCGCGCTAAATGTTTCGAATCCGGGTTTACAGATTTTTTAACGAAACCCCTCCAAAAGTCACAGCTAATCGAAGTTCTTTCCCGTTACATTCATTCCAGGTAAAAATAAGATCTAACCAGGCTATTTTAGTTCGAACCCAGTTTGCTAGATTTTTTCTGACCTTGTGGAGACGCCTATTGATTACGATAGTTTGAGGGCAGTAACATAGCCTTTTGCCATTTCGATGCTTTAGAATCTTGTATGAGCTGAATCTGTGCTTTGTGCACATAATTAATAATGCGCGGAAGCTGACCAGTTGATACGGCTAAGATTGCAAAAATGGTCACGGCTTGAATCAATTTATCTAGTCCCATAGGACCTCCTTAAATTTTTTTAACTTTAATATTTATTAGAATTGAGTAATGAAAAACGACTGCTATGAAACTGGATCCTAAAGTCTAGGGGTAGAGCTTTAGTTTCTAAGAATTAACAAAAATATCTGTGTGGACCTACGAAAGGCACTGATGAAACGGTGCTACCAACGTGCTACCGCCATGCTACCAAAATTGGAAATGCACCGAAATTCTGTGAAATACTATCTCCGGTTGATTTCTCTAATGAAAACAAACCATATGTTTGATTTCATTTTACTATTTTTTGATCTAAGAATTTAGGAAGGAAATTTGGATGGGGTACATGGACTTGGGTCAAGCGCTCGTCGTCGCATCCGGCGACTCCTCCGCCTGACCACCCTTGATTTGCTTTCGTTCGCACCGCCAACTCGCCTTCTGCCGAAGACAATTTGGCTTCACGCTCACTCAGCTGCCCCCGGCAGCCGCAAATCTCGCTTCTCGTCCACTGCAGACCCCACAAATAAAAAAAGCCGGTTCTCCATCAATGACAGGGGCAGTCAGGGAATCTGTTAGAATGTTTTTACTACAAGACGTTTTAACAAAAGGAACCCCAAATGCCCCCATCAGGTCACGAATCTATCATCGGATTACCGAATTATAAAATCATTTCTTACTGTGGAACAAAGACCGTTGAAATCACCGCAGAATACACTGGACTCATCGGTTGTATCCACTGCGGATCAATGAATCTTCGTAAAAAAGAACGCTTCCAGCGGGTGTTAAAGCATCACAGCATAGGCCTTGCAAAAAGTGTTTTACTTATCCAAACGCATAAATTTTATTGCAGGGATTGCAAGAAATATTTCAACCAAAGAATGCCAGGGATTTTACCGTATCAAAGATCGACCGAACCCTTCAAAGATGAAGTGTCAGTGAAACATCACGATGGGGTGTCGGTTTTAAAAGTGAGCCAAAGATTGGGCTTAGGCCAAGCTACCGTTGGAAGATATTATAGAAAATATATTCAGCGTGAATTTAACGAACATAAAAACGCAAGCTGTCCGAAAGTTTTAGGAATCGATGAGAAGAAATTTAATAAAAAACTAGGCTATCAAACTACACTGGTAAATCTTCAAAAACATACGGTCTTTGACATTACCTTAGGTCGTACGGAATCCAATCTAGGTAAGTATTTGCGGCGCATGCCTGATCGAAGTAACTGCAAAGTCATCGTGATGGATTTAAGTGAAACTTATCGAAAAATAGCACGTGATTATTTTCCGCGGGCGATGGTTGTTGCAGATAGGTTCCACGTTGTAAGATTAATCAATCATCATTTCTTAAAAACTTGGTCATTGCTTGATGAAGTGGGAAGAAAAAATCGTGGTCTCATGTACTTAATGCGCATGCATGAGTGGACCAAGATGAAAGATAAATCACGTAGTAATTTAATACGGTATTTAGATGAGAACCCGGCACTAAAAGCGGTCTACGACTTTAAACAAAGCTTAATGAAATTAATATTAACCAGAGTTTATAATCGTCATCAAGCTGTTCCAAAAGTGAAGGAATTTTTAGATAAAGTACGGGCCTTAAAAATGTCGAAATTTAAAAATTTAATTACTTTAGGAAATACGCTTGAAAGTTGGAGTGAAGAGATCGTTCGGACGTGGCGATTTAGTAAAACAAATTCGATTACGGAGGGTTTACATCGGCGAATGGATGAGATACAGAACAGAGCTTACGGAATGCATAATTTTAACAATTATCGTCTACGAGTAAAAGCCTATTGCGGCTAACAGAAACTCCAGGTGCCCCTACATTTGGAGGAGAACCCAAAAATTAAGCACCTTCAAAAAATAAAAAACCCACGTTGTTACGCGGGTTTAGTAAATTTTCGAAATTGGTTGCGGGGGCAGGATTTGAACCTACGACCTTCGGGTTATGAGTACGAATCAGACGTTCTCACCAACCAGCTGATTTTGCAACTTTATTCAATAAAAACAAGATATTTAGCGTACTTTTTGAATCAGGTACATTAAGGCCAATTTAGCTCAGTTTTGAGCCCTCGTTGACTATCGGTTGACTATCGAACTGCGCAATCGGTTCGATAGAAAAAACCAAAAATCAGCAAAAACTTATCCATCCAAAAACTAGAAAGCCATAACTTCCGCCAAAAGACCCGCACCTTTTGTCGGATTATAGCTTTCTAGTTATTCCGCCGCCGCTTGTGTTTTCCCATTGTTAGGCTTAACGCTCGTCCCCTCAAGTTTGCTGATCACCCACTCCCTACGTGATTAGGTGATCAGCAAAACGGGTACTTGATACCAAACAAAAACAAAACACAAGCGGCTATTTTATAAACCAGTCAAAAAAACAAATTAAACTTACCGGAGGGTAAATGTTAACAACTATGAATTATGTGGATTCTTTTTATGAGTCTATTCAGACACATAAAAAACAATCCATAAAGATAACATCAAGAGATATCAATATACTAAACTTCATTTTAGAAATGAAGTTTTCAACAATCGAAGACATCCATTCTAAGTTTTTTAAAATAACTAGATTTGGAGAAGAAAGCACATCTGTTAGGTGGGCTAGAGAAAGAATAGCAGGACTAATTAAACTAGATTTAATTAAACCTCTTACTCAAGTATGCAATAAAACTTTATACATTATTTCTAAAAAGGGCTTCTCCTTTTTGAAAAATTGTCTTCCCAATAAAGTGTTTTGCAAACCACTACTATCTGTAGATATCCGTACCTACATCCACGACCATACAGTCATTCAAATTAGAAATGAACTTGAAGGATGTGGATTGGTTACAGATTGGATTTCAGAAAGACAACTAGCAGAGTTAAGTTCAGTTAACAAACACTTGTCTTCTGAATTCCAACCGGACGCCATCTACACAACCCCTGCCAATCACAGAATAGCTTTCGAACTTGAAATCGCCTTAAAAGCGAAGTCTCGCTACAAAGAGAAAATCAAACGCTACGTAAACCTATTAAGGTCAAGCGCGGTTGATTTGCCATTTAGTCACGTACACTTTGTGTGCGCCAAAGACAGCGTCCTTGGACACCTCAAAAGAGAGACTGAGCTTTACCAGGAATATTTCAAGATCGAAACGTTATCAGAATTTTACCAAAACACTAAACTAAACAAATAAGGAAAATAACAATATGAACAATCAAAAAACAACTATCCAAAACCACCCAGTAAAAAATTACGCTAATTTTTTAAACAATAAATACAGTAACAAAGTTACCCCACAAAATAATCAAGCTAAACCTTTAACCAATTCAAGTAACCAATTAAAAGATCAAAGGTTTATCGATTCAAAATTAGAAAAATTCATCGAGACCCGTCAAACAGATATTATTAAATTTCTGGTCGAGATGAAGTTTGCGACAATGAAGCAACTATTATCTAAGTTCTTTATCGAAGGCGGCGACCGACAATTTGAATTTGCAAAGTCCGCTATATTAAAAATTAAAGAACTTGGACTAATATCCATAAAAGATAAAGAGTTAAGTCTAACTACGGTCGTCTACCCTACCCAAGACTCTGTCATGTACCTAAAATCGAAGTTCGAAGGCAAAGTCGTTCCAGAATTAAAGCGTGTTTTTGAGCCTGCGATAAATCACGATTTAAAACTAAATGATCTTAGACTTAAGATTGAAACCTTCAAATACTTTAGCAAATGGTATTCTGAAAGAATGCTAGAGGCTATAAATTCCAAATTTGAAGGTTTAACCGATCTTCCTGATGCTTTGATCAAAAAGAAAAACGATAGATCATTCTTCTTGGAGCTTGAGATCTCTAAAAAAAGCACGCCAGTTTATGAACGAAGAATCCAAGAATACAAATCGTTTTTATCAACTGCAAAAGCAGAAGAGCAACAAATAGAAGGAGTCATATTTGTTTGCACCGACCCTGCAGTCTTTAATATCATAAGACAAATTGCAGACAAGCAGGACTTTCCAATTAGTGTAAAGCTGTTTTCGGACTATATCAATATTCAATCAGTTGCCAAAGAGATGTAAAGTGAATTTGGCAAATATCATTTCATCAATAGGACTGCTCAGTAATGAGCAGTCCATCAATATTGGCTCCATAAAATCTAAGAACATATTTCCTCGTAGTGAGCTTCTTACCGAATCTCAATTAAACCACCACGTCCACATTGTAGGAGCATCCGGCTTCGGAAAAACCGTACTACTCACGCACATCATCGAAGATAGAATCAAAAAGAAAAAAGGTTTACTTTTTATCGACCTAAAGGGTGATATCGAGATGATCAATAAACTTAATTCAATAGTAAAAGAAGCGAACAGGGAAAATGACATCATGTCATTTTCCCTAACCGATTTAGAAAAATCCAAGCACTACAATCTAATCTTAGATGGCAACGCCACCCAAATCAGAGATAAAATAATGCTATCGCTTAACTGGTCAGAGGAATACTACAGAAACCAGGCAAGCAGCTTCCTTCTAAAACTTTTACTTGGACTCGTAAGCTTAAGAGATAGCAACCTAATCAAAATCGATTTAAGTTTAATATTAGATTGTACCGCAAACCCAGACTCGCTAATTCAAATAATA
>JAYVAZ010000481.1:0-2365 GCA_043750675.1 Pseudobdellovibrionaceae bacterium
CTTAAAATTAAGCATTCAGAAAAATGTAATTAATTTAGCGCATTCCGCTTAATAAACGACCAAACAGTTAATAGAGATTAGTAAATTTAAGCTTTAAATAACGTCTCAACCTGAAACTCTGTCCCAGTTTTTGCCGTTCATCTGATAAGCATTTTTTATAAGTTAGTGCCTCAAACGGCATGTAATCCAACCTATTCGCCCACAGTTGGCCTACCCCTTGCTTTTATGATCTGTATGAACGTTTAACTGGCCGGGGGGCTTATGAAAATCAACAATCAGAAAAAAGCAGCTGTCATAATCGGGGTAGGACTTACCTTATCAATGTTTCAGAACTGCTCAAAAGTAAATTTTAATCCTGTTGAAGGCTCACTGGCAGCTAAAACAAGCACTGTTGAAGGCGCTACGGCTGTTGGTACCACAACTTCAGGGAACCTCGTCCCGATAACAACTGTTACTGTCACTACGACCCCTACTTCAGGTATTGTAGTACCTCCTGACATCTATCCTATCGATCCCGCTGGCGAAACAACAAAACCACCAATCTCGAGCCTTCCACCAATACCCACTGTGGTGACTCAGCCGACTGATTTACCACCAGTTGTTGAAGTTCCAGAAGATACCGAAGGGTTTGAAGCTAAGTATTGCCACTTTGATTGGAAACACCATTTTCACTTTGATGACGAAAAAGAGACCCAAAATAATGAGGTCGGCGCTAATGAAGGAATGTCTGGTCCTCATATGACAGTTATCAACGATGACGGTACGGAAATAAACGATAGAAATACATGGAATCCAAAGCATGGTCATGAGGACAATGGATGGCATTTAGGCCAATACAAAGAGTTTATGAAAAAATGCTTAAAAATTAAATGGGCTAGACATTGCCAAATTAGAATAGACTCATTTGATACTATGATAGATATCGCACAACTGTCTGACAACGAAGTCACAAAATTAGACATCTTGAAAGGCAAAGTCCTTCTCTATTCTTCAGATGATAACTTTTCGTTAGACAACCTAAAGCTTGGTCATGATGTCCAGTTTGCGATCTTGTGCAAAATTAAAGTTAAAAACTTCGAACACGAGGATGGAAAAGAAAAGTATGATGATAAACAAAGTAAAGTGGATCGCGATATCATCTGCAAAGCACCCGAAAAAGAGGATGAAGCTTAGAATCATCAAAGGCAAGTTAGACTTATACCCAGCCTAAACCCGGAGGCTCTATTAAAAAGGCAAACTTTCAGTTTGCCTTTTTCTATTTATAACAAGAGTTTATTAATCTTACAATTGGGTGATACTCCAATCAATTTAAAGTCCATTCAAAATCCGATATACCCGTTAAAATCCAGAATAAAGTAGAAACCGTTAAGACAAAAAAAAGCCCTGTAAAAAAATAAGACACCTCAAAACCTTTAATTTCTTTTAAACGTCGAAACACCCTGGTCGCAAAAGTGCTAATAAGAACCTTGAATACTTAACAATTCATAGGGAGAAATTATGAACTTTACGAAACTGGTGTTAACAACACTATTAGCATTTCAAGCAAGCAGCGCCATGGCCGCGGATGCATCAACAATGGAAAAAGCCCAAAAGTGGATGTGTCAGCAAGACATGACCGCATTACCTAACTGTAAACAACTATTAGGTGGCAGCTCAAACTCTGGTGCAAGCACTGGAAACAATACGCACACTACGCCTCATATTACTCCCACAGCGCCAACAGTTGTTGTAGCTCCGGTAGTTGCTCCAGTAGTTGTAGCGCCAATAGTTGCTCCGGTTCAACCTTCTGTTGACCCAATTCCAAATTCAGCGACAACACCTTTAACTGGTTATCAAGGTCCTGAAAGAAAAGTTAAATCAGTTCAAGGCAATCAAAACTTATTTGCAAAATATTGCACAGGTACTGCCGATTCAGCGGAAACTTCTGTACCAAAATACGGAAATGCTGAAGTAGCAAGAGCTTCTCGCATCCTTTCTAAAGTTGCCCCAAAAAACTTTTATTTCTATGGTGATATTAAACGTGTTTATAAAGCAGGTTTAGCGGAATTAGGTACTGCTGGTGCTGCTCCGGCCGGTGTTACTGATGACGCTCATTTGTTTTTAGTTCAAACATGTGGTGAATTCCGTGACCGTGCTGAAATGGTTGAAGGAAAAATCAAATGGGTTAACAATATGATTCTTCTTAAGAACGAAACTCAAGAAAAAGTTGATTACAGCAAAAATATCTGGTCACAATTGTCTGGCCAAAGCTACAACAAATACTTACACCGGGCCATCGTGGCGGATGCTGCTGGCACCGTCGTTCGGGTCGGTGCCGTCGATGGTTTCCTGTGCGTCGCTGACGCCATCGCCATCGCTGTCGACA
>JAYVAZ010000482.1:0-9530 GCA_043750675.1 Pseudobdellovibrionaceae bacterium
ACAAAAGCAATGTGTCATCAGAAAACTTCAGTTCTTCCCATTTCGGGTACTTTTCGCCGCTGGCAGGAGTCGAAATGGGGATCCCATAATGTTGAAAAATCGAACCAATAAAGGTATTTCCCGACGCCGAAATCCAAGGATTCTTCCAGATAATATAAACAAATTTGGAGTAATTTGATTTCTCTTTGCGAATCCATTTTACAAAACCAGGAATTTTATCGATTGGTGTTTGCGGTGAAACGACAAGAGAATTCCATTTTTCCGCCAGATGTAAAAGATTTTGATTCGATAGCTGTTTTGAGAGTTTCTGAAGATCCGAAATCAAACTGTGAATGCTTTCTACATGGGTCACCAAGGTTTGAATTGGACTCAGTGATAACCAGTCTTTGATATTTTCTTCTTTATCAAGAAGTAAAAAATCCGCATTTACAGATTTTATTTTTTCCCAATCAATGTCTTTGGTGCCGCCCACGATTTTTATGGTCTTTACAGAACCTTTAGGGTGAATACAAAAACGAGTTCTTCCGACTACTTCAACGCCACATTCAACTAAGGTTTCCGTCCAGGACGGGACCATGGAGATTACTTTACTCATAAATTTGAGGATAAACTAAAAACTGACCGGATGCACTAGGCATTCCCTTAAGATATAATTCTAACCAGCGGCTGTTTTTAACTTCATTTCCGTAGGTATTTGTTTTCATTGAATCAGCCGGTTTTTCCGAGCTAAAAATATATTTGATCACGCTAAAAAATGTTGGTTTCTCTTTATCGCTAATGGGATTGTCTTTCTGTAAGAAACTGATAAAGGCGACAAAGTCATTTTCACCGCGAATGGTTGCATGGTAGGGCCTTGCTATGTCGCTGTTATAATTAGACACAAGGGCACCATTAATCTTTTGGTTCATAATGTAATAACTTTCCGAGAAGTTTTCATTTCGTTTCAGCGATTTACCTTCACAAATCATTAGGCCATTTCCGGCCAGTTGAATCTGCTCGGCAGACTTGAGTTCTTTTCTCCAGGTATTTTTAAAAATGTTTCCGTCGCCGAAAAACATAAGGGGATTTACTTTTATGACTAGACAATTTTCCACTTCTTCGGCCTGTAAATCTAAAGTCATTTTTTCAATAATTGAATTTACCGAAGTGGTGGTAGTCAAAGTTTGCGTTTGTGTAGTGCTGCCAGTTTCGGATTTGGTAATGGCTACTTTGAACCCGCTGGAAGAACTGGCGATCGGTGAAGTAAACAGTTTGACTCCGGCGTTGGCATCCCAACCCCAAGATCGGGTTGTGTTATGTGAAAGAGACTGATTAATGCTATAAGAGTTGGAAAATGAAAAATCTGAAATCTGCACAGAGTTAGTTTTAATGGTCTTTACTGATTTCACAAATTTTCTAAAATGAATATCGAAAAAGCGCGAGTTTTTCTTTTCGCAGGCTTGTACTAGGCGGTGGACTAGGGAGTCTTCATTTTTAAGCGCAGCCATAGGTAGGGGTCTTTGCATAAAATCATTTATCCAATATTCGCAAATGGTGTTCAAAAATTCTTTTGGCACTGAATTTTGATTTAAAATAGACTCTAAGAAACTGGATTTGATCGACATTTTTTTATTCTGGGTTGTATTCTTTCGGTAAAAGTCCGGATTGTTCAAATTTTCTAAAAATTCCGCAGATTCAGCACCGTTCAGATTCACCAACTTCAACTGACTTAACTGAGCAAACTTCACCTTGTTGTACTGAGCTTCAAAAAAAGCGGTCTTTTGCGCTGCTCTTTCTTTAAAGTCTTTCATGTATTTCGAAATGAGGTCTTCGGCCTCATTCTCTTTGGCAAAAAGTTTGATTTTGCCGTACTCTGAGGTTGCACCGTTAGTAATGGGACCTCGGAACAGCGAACGTGGAAGGTCTTTGGATTCTGGTTTTAAGTAAATATATAACCAGTTGGTGTTTCCATAACTATTTAGTTGATCGGTGGTTAAAGTCATTTCTTCGGTAATTAAACCGGGGGCTTCGACTCGAATCGTTTTTTCTGAAATACTGATGACTTCAGTTAATTTTGAATTCAGAACCGCTAATACTAGAGAGTATTTTCCGATGGGCAAGGGGCGTTCGGTGGCTCCGGTGGATTCACTTTGTGAAGGGCGCACCAATTGTGGTCGCATTTCGAAAAGACCTTTTTTAGTAATTTTTAAATTTAAAAATTCATCTACGGAATGAATAATATCTATTTTATCGAATTCAAACGAAGCGGCGTGAATTTGTAAATTCATTTCGTGTGCTTGAGGGACTTGAACTCCGGTATGCAGTCCGGTATTTCCATTTCTGCTTCCCGGGGCTTGAAGCACGCCAAAGCTGTGGCCTTTCAGCCGGTCACAGTCGGTGATATAATATTCACCTTTAAAAGGACTTATCTTTTTCTGATTTAACATTTGAACGTCTAAATTAATCAAAACCTGACCTTGAAAACACGCTTCGGTTAGATTCATAGGAAATTGCGCGCGGAGGGCTCCATCAACGATTTCAATTTTATCCCAGATATTAATGCTTATGGCTTTTTTAGTACCGTTGGCATTGATAAAAAGGGCCGAAGACACTTTGAATTGACCCTGCGTAATCAGTTCCAATTTTTTATTTTGGCTTTGGCTGTTGGCTTCGAAGGCCGGCTTTAATATCATATCCAATAATATCTGTTGTTTACCGCTGCCATCCGCTTTTTCCGAAATAATAAAATCAGTTCGATCAAATTTCAACTCTGGTAAAACGGTATGGTCAGTTCTTTTAGTTAGATTAGCTTCGGTATCTAAAGAATCAGGTTTGATTTCAAAATTTAATTGCGAATACACCTTCTGGTCATTGAAATTAATGGCGAAGGCCACTTTGGTACTACCTTTATAAAATCCGGTTCCAAGAATGTCTCTTTCGACAGAATAAAGTTTGGCTTCTTGATTTAACGTAAGGTCAAAGGTTTCGCTCCAGGAAAAACAGCCGTTGGCGTCCGTTTTTAATTTCCGCGTAGTTTCCTTTGTTTTACGAACTTCAAAAGCAGAGTTGTCGACAATCTGTTTATGTTTGTTCTCTTTAATGCAGGTTTTGAACGAAATCGTTTTAGAATTCGTCAATGAAGTTTCGCCTTCAGCCTTTTGTTCCACGAATACGGCTTCGGCCTTATCAATAAAAAACGAGGCCGTCCCATTTTGAACGCCAGTTTTTTCTTTTGGCTTTGGAATGTGACATGCTACTAAGAATAACGGCACGAAAATCCAACTAAATTTAATTAAATTAAAATTAGATTTCAACATTTGAAGTCTCCAATTTTAAAATAATATTGCGTTCTCGTATTTGGAATCCATTTTCAATAAGTACGTCTCTTTCGCCAGAGCGAATCGAAACCGAAAGTAGTTGTTTTAAGTTAAATTTGAAGCCAGTTAGGTAACCAACACGATTGGTCTGTAAATTGTTATCGCTATAGATAGCAACGCTGGCGTCGCTATCTATTTTAAAATAATCGCAACTTAACGCTACTGCCATTTTTTTACCGTTGTAGATTTCCTGACTAAAAAACAAATCGCTGGCTTTGTTCATTTCTTCGGGCGCGGAATTATTTATTAGGTAACTGTAACTGAATTGGGTGGTAAAGTTACGGATTAAATAAAAATCAAATTTTGCCTGGGCTTCCATCCCCTTGTAGTCATATTGAAACTGATATTCAGTTTGGTTAATGGACAAAGCTGAATTTCCTATTAAGGCACTTTCGGTCATCAGTTTTACCGGTAAATTTTTAAATTCAAAGTAGGCCAAACTGAATTCACTTTGCAAATTAGGTATTCGATTTCTAAGAAAAGCCCCTCCGGAAACAAATGACGGAGTGGCTTCTTGTTCTGCGGTTTTTGTAGACAGGTTTTGTGCGGTAGGAACTTCGTATTCCGCAAAAAGTCCCAAGTGGCTAGCATTCCACTGAAACTGCTGTTCGGCTTGGATACCGTAAAAAGATCTTTCATTGCTAAATAATAAAGCGCTATGTTTTTTGTGTGAATTAACGCCAAAGCTGGCCAAGGTAAAATAGTTGCTGTCAAAATAGTAAAGATTGAAATTGGCGTTGATTAAACCAACTTGATTATCCTGTTTGCTGTCGTAAACGTCTTGTTGGTAACCAGAATTAAAATTTAAACTGGGGCTCATTAAAAAGTAAAAGCCATAAATGCTTTTACCCAGACTGTAAGGAGTAATTGTGCGTCCAAAACCGTTAAAGTTTAATAGATCTTTGCTGTCTAAATCAGTATTTGGGTTGTAAACCAAGTTTAAATCCAAGCGACTGTTGATCAGGGACTTTGTCGATTCTTCCGAGGTAAACTGCCTTGCCGCCAATGACAAGTCAATGAAGCTGTGGAAAGGCGTTGATTCAGGTGTGTAAAGCGCAGAGATATTTCCGGCAGAGGCTAGGGTATAGGGTTTAACATGCGATTTTGTCATAGCAGTCGGGAACGCCTGGGCCATAGCAACCAACGGTAACAACAGGGTCACGGGCAAAATCAGGCTAAGTGCTTTTAACAACATAGTTAGATGATGTTTCAAGAAACATGCGACTTCATCCCGTGAAGAGGGCCTAAATTGTGTTTAAAAGCCTTTTTGGAGTCCTGCAAGCGCCGGGTAAGGTATTTGGATGAAGTTCGGCGTAAAGTGACAATTTGAATTCGCTAGTGTTTCAAAGTTAGTCACTTTAGATTTGCGACGACCCACTTGGTAGTTTTGTTGGTCGCACCACAACGATTTTTCAACAGTCCATGAATGGACGCTAGTAAATTCAGACCATGCGGCTGAATTTTTTGAACCCACTCAGTAAAATTTAGCCGATCGTTCAAAACGCTTACTAAATTTAAATCTTGCTCCATTATGATTTCAGAAAACTCTACCGCTTCACGATTATTTCTAAATTTTGGTCCAACCGAAACTAAATGTCCCCAGGATAGGGGTTCCATCACACTATGTACTTTTGCTTTAAAGGAACCTCCCACAAACGAGGCACATCCCCAGTTGTAGATTTCAAAAAGACAACCAATTTGATCAACAATAAGGATCTCTGATTTGGGGTTCCATTGGTCAACAGTAGAATATCTTTTGGACGGCAATTTCAAACCAGCAATAATCTGCTGAATTCTTGGTTCGTCAACTTCATGCGGAGCCACAATAAACTGAAATCCTTGTTGCATCAAAAACGGCAAACAAGGAAACAAAACCTCGTCATCCTCGGCCCAAGTGGACCCTAAGATTATGGTTTTTTCTTTTCCGGCCGGCTGTAAATTTGTTTTTAATTTAGCCAATTGATTTTCTTGGCGGTAAAATACCTGATCATATCGCGAATCCCCATCAACCACCATTTCGGTTTTGACTCCTATTTTTTTAAATTCTAGTTCGTCTTGCGAACTTACTAAACTAATTTTGGAAACTTGATTAAATTTAAACTGGGTCAGCTGTTTTGCGAATGGCAAATGCCGACTGAATTGGGGGGCTAACGTCGTCGAAAAAAGAAGACTGGGTATTTTAGCGCGGCTGCATTGGTAAATCATTTCTGGCCAAACATCAGTTCGAGCTATTAGTAAACATTTGGGTTTGTATTTATCTAAGAAAAACTTCATCGGCCGTGATAAATCCCAAGGTAATGCCATCGCTGCTGCAATGGGAAGATCTTTGCCAATGAGACGTTTTGCCGAGGGCGATGAATAAGTCAGCAAAATCGGTATTTCGGGATAGAGGACTTTAATTTGTCTGATTACAGGTTTGGCATACTCGATTTCGCCGCTGGAAGCATGAATCCAAACGGGGGGAGCCACTAGAACCGGATAATTTTTTTCTTTTCGTTCCAAAATCATTCGACGGATTTTTTCCGGGTAAAAAATGAAAGCATGATTGAAAATCGGCAGTAAAATCATCATCAGCAATCGATAAAACTGAAATACTAAATGGTTAATCATATAGTCACTTCTTCAGGAATGTTCAGTATCCGGTTCAAAACATGACTGACTTCGGATACAGAAATATCCCTGAGACATTTTTGAAATTCGGGATTTACGCAAGGACCCTGCCCGTGTTTACTGCATGGCCGGCAATATAAATCTCTTTGCAAAATGACGGTGTTGGGTCGGCTAGGAAAACCGAAGGGCGCAGGTCCCATTAAAGCGATACAATTTTTACCAGTTTGTTCTGCAATATGCATTAGGCCGGTGTCGTTCGAAATTAAAAGCCTTGATAGCATAATCATTGCTCCACTTTCCATTATGGAAAGCTGACCGGCAAGGTTTAAAAAGTTTTGCCCCTTAATTTGATCCAATTCAGTTCGTTCGGGTTCTGACCCTAAGGCCACAAAAAACTGACCAGGATTTTCGGTGACTAGTTTTTGCCAATATTCCAGAGGCCATCGTTTCAGCGCGTGTGCTGCCATAGGTGCCAATGTTATAAATGGTCTTGAAATTTTGTCAGAAAAAATCTTTCTCGGCTTGTCGAAGTGTCTTTCCGGGATAAATAGCACAGGGGTTTTCGGCGACCGTGAATCAAAACCCCAATCCTTAAGTGGCTGCAGAAAATCACGCTGACCTGAAAAGGGAAGTTCGAAATGGTTGCGTCTTAGTCTAAACAGTAAAAATCTTTTCCATCGATTTTGCGATTTTGTTAAAATAGACAAGCCGTTTTTTAAGTTCAAAAATACGCCTGTGAACCAAAGAAAACTCTTGATGATTTTTGACCGCGTACTGTTGTGGGCATCATAAATGAAGGTGTAGTTTTCTTTTCTAAGCAACAGTAACAGTTTCCAGAGGCCTTTGACTCCCGAGCCTTTTTCAAAGAAAAATCTTTGATCGATATAGGGGTTCTTTTCGACGAGATCTTTAAAATCAGAACGTGTCAAAAAATGAATTTTAGCTGATTGGAATGGCGAATCTTGATTCTTTATTTTCGCAGGAATACTTAAGGATTGAAGCACATCTCCTAAACTAGAAAAGCGAATAATTAAAATTTTTCGGGCTGTAAAATTATCAGTCACCTCAGTATTATAGGACTGAAAATGTCAATATGTCTAACTACGGGCGCCGAGAAAGTTTATTTCGCATTTGGTCAGGCTGAATATCGGGCAACGCCGAGATTATCGAAGTCGAAAAAGATATCGCTATTACTCAAAATATGTAAAAGTAGGGCCTTGAGTCCATACTTAGTATTTTCTTACATTAGTCTATTTATTCTTGGCCTTTGCGATAATGTCCGTGGGCCAGTATTTCCAGAGCTACTTAACTATTTTAAGCTGAACGATTTTAACGGTTCTCTTTTTTTTGCGGTTTCGTCTGGCATGGGGATTTTTGGAAGTATCGGCGTAAGAAAACTTTTGCAGCATTATCATGATTATATGTGTTTGGCGGTTTCTACCGTATTTCTTTTTTTAGGAATGTTTATCATTTCGATTTCTAACACGTACCTGGTTTTAATGATAGGTTCCCTATTTGTTGGTACCAGCATCGGAATGCTAGGAGTGGTTCAAAATTTAATGGTTTTGACTTCAGTTTCGGCGGATAAGATTTCAAAAGCTCAATCTGGTTTGCATAGCATGTACGGATTGGCATCATTGTTTTCACCACTGCTAGTAAATATTTGTTTGGGTTTTTTCCAAAATTGGCGTAGCGTTTTCCTATTAACTTCAATCACCTGTCTACTTTTTGGCGTTTGCGTTGTCTGGAAACGAAAAGAATTTACACGTTCTGTTCATAAAAAATCAGACGAAGTGAAGATTTTCGTACCTGGCGCAGAAACCAAAAAAAGCATTATTTTTGGCTTTATGATTGCTACTTATGTTTTAGCAGAAATTCTAGTCAGCACCCGCATAACACTGTATCTGACTCGTGTTTATGAATTTGAAATTGAACACGCCAATTATTACACTTCGGCGTTTTTCGTTTTACTTTTAGCAGGGCGAGTGGTTTTTACTTTTTGGCACGCGCCTTGGACTCGGAAGCAGCTTTTAATTGCGTCTTTAGTTGGTAGTCTTTTGTGTTTGTCATTAGGGCTGTTGGGGCATCCGCTATTTTTAGTGCTAACCGGGTTGACGATGTCGGTATTTTATCCGATTTCAATGGCGTCCCTTTCGATCATTTTTAAACGCTACGTTCAAACGGCCACGTCGTGGGCCATTGCTTTAAGTAGCGTTTGTGTGATAACCATGCATGCATCCGTTGGATACATGACGCAAAGATTCGGAATTGCCACTGCCTTTTGGCTGGGGCCTGCTGTATTGGTGGTTTGTTTAGTTTTGCTCATTTATTTTGCGAAAAACTTTAAAGAACATCAATTAGACTGGTAACCATGGCTTCATTTTTTGTCTCTTGCGCATTGGGATTAGAACGTTCGCTGTTAAGGGAATTAACGGAAAAATCATTTCTTTTTTTGGGTAGTGACGGACGACCCAATACTAAACCGTTGCAACTAATTACGGAAGAGCCGGGTGGAGTCTTGTTAGAAGGCGAACTTTTGGTCGGTTTGCAAATTCCGCTATTTTCTAAATTGGCAAATAGAGTTTTAATTCGGATTGCGCAGGGTAAAACGGTGGAGTTTTTCCAGCTGGAAAATTTGATAAAAAAAACGGATCTTAAAATTAAAGAAGCCCATTTTCATATCTCCTGTTCTCAATCAAAAATCGGTAACGAAAAAAGAGTCTTAGAAATTTTTGAACGGAAAATAAAACAGAACAAGGAATCGGAAGTTTCGATATTTGTTCGGATTCACAAAGACGTTTGTGAGATCAGTTTAGATATTTCTGGGCATCACCTGCATAAAAGGGGATATAAAAAATTTAATGCAAAGGCCTCCCTGCGCGAGACATTGGCCTCCTTACTATTTTTTGAAGCGTTCAGCGATTTATCGCGTTTTGAAATGTCAGAGGCGATTTTGATCGATCCTTTTTGCGGATCAGGTACCTTGTTGTTTGAAGCGGCTGCATTTTATACTTTGAATAAAATCGATTTTACTCTTCTGTCGCAGTTTATTCCTGTTCCTAAATTAATTTTAAGCGAATCTTTTCTGCTGCAGTATTCTGATTTAATCCATAAGTCTGTATTTTCTGAATTTTATGGATTCGACATCGACCCCAAGGAAATTCAGACTTCTATGGCCAACAAATCGGCCTTTCTAGAGTTTTTTCCGAAGTTAGAAGTCGCACCTTTTCATTTTAGTCAGGGCGACCTATTTACCGCGGAAGCGGCTTTTAACAGCGATAAAAAAACCTACTTAATTTGCAATTCACCGTATGGGGATCGTCTAAAATTGCAGTTCAGTTATCAGGAAATGGTAGAAGCGCAGATTGCAAAATTCAAACCCCAACGGATAGCATTCATCATTCCTAAATACCAGTTTGGTGAGATCCAAGGTTATGAATTAACTAAACATTTCGGATTCCAAAATGGTGGAATAGCCGTTGAGTTCTATTTGTTCCAAATCAAAAAATAGATCGATCCCGGGTATTGTTCGTATAAAAAATTCTTAAAAATCCCCTTAGTCGG
>JAYVAZ010000483.1:0-3713 GCA_043750675.1 Pseudobdellovibrionaceae bacterium
AGGATTTTACCTTTATAAAAAAGGGGAGTTCTCTTGAAGTCAAATTTCGCGACCGGTTTTATGTTTTTCCGGCAAATGAAGTTTTGCTATTGCCGTTATCAACACTTCGGTGGAACTGTTGTCAGAGTACTTTTTTAATCAGATTAAATCCGACTTAAAAAAGGGTAAGATATTAAAGGCGGCGGTAAGTATCACAGAAACAGCTGGCCAATCGGCTGTCTACAGCGCCAAATTGTAGTAGTTCGAAGTACAGGGAGAATACAATGAAATCGGCAAACCTATTAGTGGCGGTCCTTTTCCTAAGTCTTCAGGTCGGCGCGGAAAAGCCGGTCAGTTTAGACAGTGACGAAACCATCTATTACACGACTCCTTCAAAAAAGGACGAAAAAACGACTGAGGATTCCAAGGGCAGTAAGATCGATAAAAAAGAAGAAGAACCCCAATCTAATTTTCGTTACCAGCAAACCGCCCCTAAATTACAGGCCTATTTCGGCACAGTTAGGATTGTGCGTACGTCACCGGTTGCTGAGGCCTTCTTTATAGATTTGAATCAGAGTTTCGTGATTCCAAAAAGCGATGCTTATTTTGGAATTTATAATGAGTTACTAAAAAGTCAGAAAACCAAAAAGCCTGTCAGTTTTATGGCTGATCCAAAAAACCGAGTGATTTATTCAATTACTCCAGAGGACGTAAAAAAAGAGGGAGATACAAAATCTCCCTCAAAATAAATCATAAAATTTAAAAACCAATGCGGATATTACGGATTAATTGCGAGCACTTTATAAGGTTCGGAAGAAGAGGCTGCGTTTAATTCGTCCAAATCGGCTTCTGAGGAACCAATTAATTCTCCCAATTTCAAAACGTAACCTTCGGCTTTCCATTGTGCGTATAACGCCTGGTCAGATAGATATTCTTTAGTCGGAAGATTGGCGATAACAGCCACCAATGCCGGAGAAATAACAATACTCATCGGTGTCATTACCGGGCTGTCTAAAGTGATTTCCAAACCGGTTTGTTGGAATAATTCCCAAACTACGCCGGCAAAGGCTTGGTGATTAATATCGCTGACTTTATCAATAGTGCCAACATCACGGTTTACTTGTTTAAAAATGAAATAGACCAATTCTGCGGCGTTCATATTTACTAAATCGAGAACTACTTTTTCATTAAAAAGAGTGGGTTTGTCCACCAACTGATGGGACACTTCAATAACCTTGGCTTGTTCAGCTAAGGTAAGGGCCGTTCGCAAATCCAAAACGGTTGCCTGTAGTGATAAAGTTTTAGCATCAGTTCCAGCGCGAGAAAGAAAAGCTTCTAGGGTAGAAATTCGGGCTTGTGGTTTGATTGCCTCAACCACATTTACCTGACCGTTTTCCACTAAAACTAATCCGATGTGGCTGTATCTGGAAGCCGTGGCGGCTTCATAAAACATTGCCGTTGTGTCTTCGGCAAGAATTGACATTCCAATAACTTCGCCGGTCTGCCACTGATGATTTTTATACTCGGCCGGCAATTCAAATGCGTTTGCAGCAAAGCTAATTAATAAACCGACGAAAAAACTAACGATCAAAACTAATGCCTTCATTTCTGAATCTCCTGATATTTGTTTATACTGGTAAGCAACAGATATATAGATGAAAACAGGTGTAAACTCAAAGAATTTTGGAACTGCTCATTTCTTTTCACATATGCATTTTGACCGATTTTAACAGCGGTGTTCGTATTTTATTTTGGTTAGGGTGGCGCCTGGATTATCGGTTTAGGAAACCTATGTCCTTAAATAGTCCTGTAGTTACAGCACCTTGCGAGGCAGTTTTTTTGGTCCCTTCGAAATCAGTTTAGTTTTGGTAGCGACTGTCATAAAAAATATCCTGTTTGAAGTAATGTGTTTAATTGTTAACTTATCTTAATTCATTTTTAAAAAAGGGGATTTAATAGTGAACAAACTACTAAAAATTTCTACGGTTCTTATTACTTTGGCTTCTTTATCATGTACGAAACCGACTCATGTTGTGGGTCATCCGACGGGTCCAAATCCGAAAATTCAAGATAGAGTGAACATCCTAACCCAAAAAAACAAGCCCTATGTGATCATGATTTCTATTGATGGCTTTAGGTCCGATTATCTAGAAAAATATAGTCCACCAACATTAAACGCTTGGGCTAAAACGGGGGCAAAGGCCAAAGGGATTATTCCAAGTTTTCCTTCCTTAACATTTCCTAACCATATTTCATTGGTTACTGGGCGGCGCCCGGGTAATCACGGCATCGTAGGTAATTTTTTTTATGATGAGAAACTTAAAAAAACCTATGGGATGACTGATTCGGCCGCAGTTAATGATGGATCTTGGTATCATGCGGAACCATTGTGGATCACGGCTGAAAAATCGGGAATGTTGGCGGCTACTTATTTTTGGGTTGGGTCCGAGGCTAAAATTGAAGAGACTACTTCGACCTATATTATGCCTTATAAAGAGGGTGTCCCCAATGGTGACCGGGTTGACAAAGTAATTGATTGGTTGAAATTGCCTGTAGAAAAACGACCGCACTTTATTGGATTGTATTTCTCCGATGTCGATACAATGGGCCACAAGTACGGTCCAGACGCTACCGAAACGAAGGCATCTATTTTAGAAATCGATGCGCATTTGGCGCGATTAAAAGCCTTCGTCGATAAACAAATTGAAGATATCGAAATCGTTGTTGTATCAGATCATGGTATGAAAAAAGTTGATCGCCGCGTGGAATTGACCGGAGTGGAATCATTAAAAGGATTCACCAACAGTGGCAGCGGCGCTTTGATGTATTTTTACACTGACGATGATAGTTTAGTAGAGCCCGCGTATAAAGAGTTGGAAGCAATGGCCGTGGCTGATGGTGGCTTTAAAGTATATCGATCGACCGAGCTGCCGGCCGAATGGGAAATGAACGATGTGGATCGTCGTGGCGACCTAGTAGTCATCGGATCTCCCGGTGTTTATATGGGCTATTCACATCGGTTTGAATTAGAAGCCAGCAAGGAAGTAAGAGACGCCGTGTTGCGCGCCAATCCTTACACGCATGGTTGGGATGCTTCGCATGACGAGGACTTACATGGCCTGTTTATCGCCAATGGAAGACAAATCAAAAAGGGTATGACCATTGAAAGATTTGATAATATCCACGTGTATCCAATGATTCTAAAATTATTGCAGCTGCAAACAGATCAACCTTATGAAGGTGAATTTCGGGTCTTGGCGCCGATACTTTTAGATAATTGTAGGGTAAGGGCCGCGGGCTGCCGTTAGGTAGTCGATGAGGCTGGTTATGAAAGCCTCTCAGCTATGAGGCTTTTTGCTTTTCGGTAAAAAATTGTTTGTTGATGATTTTTTTAAGAGATTGGAAGGTCTGCTTGTTATAAGGCTGACCTAAAATATTTTCGATAAAATTAATTGCTTCGTCAGCTGTGTTGTTTCTTGAGGGTTCAACCGGATTAAACAATAGCTCGGCAAAATGATCAGACAGTCCAACGACCCGACCAAGTGGACTAATTTTAATGTCGCGAATTCTTTTCGGAAACCCTGTGCCCTGTGCATTTTCATGGTGCTCCGCCACGATCAATAGAACGTCAGCAGAAATGTCTTTAAGATCCCTTAAGATTTCAGCACCTTTTAAAGGATGTTGTTCATAAATTTCGTATTCATCTGGAGTCCATAGATGTTTAGCTTTGCCGG
>JAYVAZ010000484.1:0-3700 GCA_043750675.1 Pseudobdellovibrionaceae bacterium
AAACAGATTCACTATTCTGAATGGCCACTTGAAGCTGTTTTTTAAAGTCCAAATCCAGTTGGGCGTCGAAAATGTGCTGAATATAATCATAGTTCTGGCTTCGCATATATAATTGGATTATATTTTAACTCGTATGAGTAATGCAATGAATGATGAAAATATCTTACTGTCCGTCGAGAATTTAAAAACCGAATTTAAAATCGACGATCAATCTTTTTTAGCTGTTGATGGAATTTCATTAAAAGTAAAAAAAGGTAAAACTCTTGGCATCGTAGGTGAATCCGGCTGCGGAAAATCAGTCACTTCATTATCAATCATGCGACTCATTCCTTTCCCGGGTAAGCTTACCAGCGGTTCTATTTTTTATAAGAACCGGGACATCATTAAAATTTCTGAAGATGAGATGCGTAAACTTCGTGGCAAAGAAATGACAATGATTTTTCATGAGCCGATGACTTCGTTAAACCCTGTTTTTACTATCGGTTTTCAAATTGAAGAAGTGATCAAACTGCATCAACCTGAACTAAATAGGTCGCAGTCTAAAGAAAAAACAATAGAGATGCTAAAAAAAGTGGGAATTCCATCTCCCACTCAAAGGTATAGTGAATATCCGCATCAGTTATCTGGTGGCATGCGCCAGCGGGTAATGATTGCAATGGCCCTGTCATGCAATCCTCATTTACTAATCGCTGACGAACCGACGACAGCATTAGATGTGACTATTCAGGCCCAAATTTTAGACCTGTTACGTAAATTACAATCTGAATTTCAAATGGGAATGATTTTAATTACGCACGATCTGGGCGTAGTGGCCGAAATGTGTGATGAAGTCGCTGTTATGTATGCTGGAAAGATTGTTGAGTATGCTAGCGTTCACGACATCTTTAAAAGTCCGAAACATCACTACACCAAAGGTTTATTGGATTCGGTTCCTCATTTTGAATCAGGTAAAAGATTAGAAAAATTAAGAACCATTCCGGGTTTGGTTCCCAGCCTTACTCATCGACCAAAAGGATGCCGATTTAACGATCGCTGCCCGAACGTTCAGGAACGTTGTCGATTAGAAGAGCCCGAATTAATGTCTGTCACCGGCACTAAAACGGTAGGATTGGATCATCAGTTTGCTTGTCATTTTCCGCTACCTACTTTGGTGAAGGAAGTGCAGATATGAACGGCACTCCTTTTTTAAAAGTTGAAAATATATTTAAAAAATTTCCTATTCACGGCGGACTTTTTGGGATGCCGGTTGCTGATGTTCATGCGGTTTCCGACGTATCGTTTGAATTAAAAAAGGGTGAAACCCTGGGTTTGGTAGGCGAATCCGGTTGTGGCAAATCGACTTTAGGTCGATGTATCATTAAATTGTTAGACCCGACTTCGGGAAAAATTACTTTTAAAGGCGAAGACATTACAAACGTCAAGGGTGACCAGTGGCGGGAACTTAGAAAAAAAATGCAAATTATTTTCCAAGATCCCTTTGCAAGTTTAAATCCTAAGATGAGCATTAAAGAAATTCTGCAAGAACCTTTAGTCATTCACAACTTATTCAAAACTGAAAAAGCGATGAATGATCGCGTTCATGAATTAGCCGAACTGGTAGGGTTGCGTCCTGAATTCCTAAGCCGCTTTCCGCATGAATTTTCGGGCGGACAACGACAACGTGTTGGAATTGCCCGAGCACTGGCGGTTGAACCTGAATTAATCATCTGCGATGAACCGGTTTCAGCCTTAGATGTTTCTATCCAAGCACAAGTGATTAACTTGTTAATGGATCTTCAAAAACGATTTGGTCTTTCCTATATTTTTATCGCGCATGATTTAAAAGTAGTGGAACATGTTTCGCATGAAGTCGCCGTAATGTATTTAGGCAAAATTGTCGAACAAGCAAAAAGTGAAGAGATTTATTTAAACCCGCAACATCCTTACACTCGGGCCCTGTTGTCGGCGATTCCGGTGTCTGATCCTGATAGAAAAAATAGGGACCGAATTATTTTAACAGGTGATGTTCCCAGCCCCATCAATCCACCTTCGGGATGCCATTTTCACCCACGTTGTCCAATGATGACTGAACATTGCAAAACAATCTTACCTAAGTTGGAAGAAAAAAGACCGGGACATATCGCTGCTTGCCTAAATGTTTAATTCCACCTTTGGTGGAAAATGTTTAGTGTTACACGCTTTCAGCACCTAGGGTGTTAGACACTTAATACTGTAGCGCCGGTAGCGCTACACACTCACAGCACCTTAGGTGCTATACACTTAATAGCGTCTCGATAATTTCTTGGATAATTTTTTGTTTATAAGAGCCTTTAATTTTCGACTTATGATAAACGAAAGACAATTGAACCTGGAATACTTCAGCTCCAACTTGTTTTAATTGATATCGTTTTGCAACCGGTTCGGGGAGAATTCCCAATAAATCCGACTTAGCAATCAAACTAGCGATAACATCGTAGTCTTTAATTTGAATCTGTTTATAACTTTCAAACTTCTTTAAGGATAAGAACAGTTTTATCATTTCCGGGTTATATACAATTGCCTTGGATGACTCGGTTGCTGGCCCCCGCCAAACACACATTGATTCTTTCATAATTGGTTTACAAATAAGGTCAGCATTTTTAACTGGATTTATGACTAATCCCGCATCTAACTCTAACTGCACTATCTTCTTAGTAATATTCACAGAAGATTCGAAAACTGTATTAAAATTCAGTAAAGGGTAATTCTTTGAAATTTGCGGTAAAAATAGATGATAGTTATTGCTGGCTATTGTTTGGTGACAGCCAAAGTTAAAATCGCCTTGGAAATCCGTCTCTTTTTGTTCGACTTCGGTAACATTTTTTTCCCATTGCTCTTCGGACAATTTGATTAAGTGATAAACCTTTTCGCCAAATTCGGTTAGCTCAACCCCTTTTACGCTTCTTACAAAAAGGTTGGTACCTAACTCTTTTTCTAACTTTTTGATGATCTTAGATAGCCCTGATTGCTGAATTCCTAGTTCTTCGGATGTTTTTAAGAAGCTTTTATACTTTACGATCTGTAAAAAATATAAGAATTCCTTCTGGAAAGGCTTCAGTTTGATTAAGTTATATTCCATATATGCATATATGCTATGCCAAAACGACTATTCTATCAATTAGGTATTTGGGATATACAGACCATGAGCTTAATTATTAAGCACCATAAACCATTTGAGGAGAATTTATGAACAAGACAATCAACCGACGACAAGCTTTTGGTCTACTAGCAACTTCCATTGGAATGATTTACACGATGAAATCGGCATTAGCCCAATCGGCACCCGATGCACCTGCTTTGGAGTGCCCACCAATTCCTAAAAAAATGATCAAGGTTGTCGAGTCCGAAATCTCGAAAAATCATGGTCACGAATTTACCATTGGAATGGATCAATTAATTAAAGAATCAGGTAACGCATTCTCGATTCAGGGTGAATCAGGACATGCGCATAAAATTCTAATTGCAGCAGATCAGATTGTGAAGTTGTTGCAGGGGCAAAAGGTAGTTATTGTTTCTTCTACTGATGCAGGACATGCTCATTCCGCGACACTTATATTAACCGAAGTGGAGGTTGTATCTTAAAGAAACACTGTCGTGCTTACCGGTAAATAAATGTTACTAAAGGATTTCTTCTTTTTGTTCATTTATCCTGCCTTTTTTAGATTATCGGTAGCTTGCAACA
>JAYVAZ010000485.1:0-4696 GCA_043750675.1 Pseudobdellovibrionaceae bacterium
CCTACAGTTGGAGGATAGGCAGCAAAAGGTAAAAGTGACCGACGTTTCGCCGGGGGGTGCTTATTTGGAGTGGCCCAAAGAATTGGGAATTCCGCATTCGAAAATGACTTTGTCTTTGAAAATAAAAAATTCAACTGTGCATTTTCAGGCAGAAGTAGCCTGGATAAACCAGGGTAAGTCGCACTTGCATCCCTATGGATTCGGAGTAAAATTTTTAAATGGGCAGAAAAATCAGGCTTTGAAGTTTACAAATTGGTTGTATGCGGAAGTGGCATAGAAAATGGACCAATTGATCATTAGGTCCATTTCAATTAGGAAATTATTTTCTTTTAAATAATGCTTTAATTGCCTGCGAATAAGGCTGAGCAAAAAATGCTAAATAGATTTCCAATAAACCAATGACAATTGGTAATGGAATATTGGCCGGATCCATAAAAGCGTGAACGAAGAACATATTAAGAATGATAGGTGCCAAAACCACTAAGGCTAAAGGCACATACATTCCCGCCAATAACAACAGACCACAAACGGTTTCGGTGATTTTAAGAAAAGGCATAAAGTAAGTAGTCGCAGCCAGACCATTCATAAAAGAAAGCATATGTTCGGACATACCTTCTGGTGGAGGCGTGCCTTTAATCATTCCGATAAGACCTGCGATACCAGCACCGGTAAAAATAATACCTAATAAAATACGCGCAATCATTGGCAACTTAGCTTTCATTAATATCTCCTTATAAAAATGTTACTATGCATAAATAGGGTAACAGTCGATTTCTTTACTTGCAAACCGATAGTCTGATATTTTTGAATGATGCCAAAACCAATTACTCCTTTAGTGGGCTGCGATGTTTTTGTTTTAAATGGAAGAATCGGGATATGAAGTTAAAGTCACTAATCTGTTGGGTGTGTATAGTTCGAATCGATACAAATATATAAATTATCCTTGGAAAGAAAATCAGTTTTGTCATATTGTTTTTCGGGCTGAGGTGACCGGGGGCAAGCCAAAAACATCTTCGGAGACCACCGCGGTGGCTTGGTTTTCGGAAACGAATTTGCCGCCCTTAACAGATGGTCATGATGTCAGAATTAAATTTGGATTTCAGTCCGCAAAAGATTCCGGCCTGAAGCCGTTCTATGAATAACGATTTGGTTGTATTATGAATAAATCGCACGCTTGATATTATTGAAGCAAACCTTTAGGATACTTTTATGGACAACATAATTACCGTTAAAAATTTGAATAAGACTTACAAAACTGGTTTCGTGGCGTTAAAAGACGTCAATCTGGAAATTAAACGTGGAGAAATATTTGCTTTATTGGGGCCAAACGGTGCCGGTAAAACCACCTTGATTAATACCATTTGCGGAATCGTTAAACCTTCTTCGGGAACAATCACTGCTGATGGATTGGATATCGTTAAAGATTATCGCAAGGTGCGTGCAAAAATTGGATTGGTGCCACAAGAACTGACTAATGATATGTTTGAACAAGTCATCAACGTGGTTTCCTTAAGCCGAGGTATGTTTGGTAAGGCACCGGATTTGGCCGTACTTGAAAAAGTGCTTAAAGCATTATCGTTATGGGATAAAAGAAATAACAAAATCATGACTTTGTCAGGTGGTATGAAACGCCGGGTGATGATTGCGAAGGCACTATCACATGATCCTACCATTTTATTCTTAGACGAGCCCACCGCGGGCGTCGATGTCACATTAAGAAGAGATATGTGGGGCATGGTTCGCGAACTGCGCAAAAGTGGCGTGACAGTTATTTTAACTACTCATTACATCGAAGAAGCACAGGAAATGGCTGACCGAATTGGAGTGATTCAAAAAGGTGAAATTATTTTGGTCGAAGATAAAAATACTTTGATGCGCAAAATGGGAAAAAAACAACTGACTTTAAGTCTAACAACCAAACAAAATACTTTGCCGCCGGATTTGATGAATAACCAATTGCAGTTAAGTGCCGACGGTTTGCAGTTGGTGTATACCTTTGATACCAAGGCGGAACACACCGGTATTGCCGAGTTGATTCGTAAATTAGGCGAACGCGGGATCGACTTTAAAGATCTGTATACTAAAGAAAGTTCACTAGAAGATATTTTCGTAAATCTAGTTGGGAGAAAATCATGAACATTTACGCCATACGCGCCATCTATAAAGTAGAAATGGCCCGATTTCGCCGATCGATTATGCAAAGTCTATTGGCTCCGGTTATTTCGACTTCATTATATTTTATCGTCTTTGGTTCAGCAATTGGTTCGCGAATGACTGACATTGACGGCATTACTTACGCGGCCTTTATTGTTCCTGGATTAACGATGCTTTCTGTTTTGGGCCAAAGTATTTCCAACGGATCATTTGGAATTTACATGCAAAAATTTGTGGGAACTATTTACGAAATGTTATCTGCGCCGATTTCTACCATAGAAATACTTTTGTCTTACGTTGGGGCAGCAGCATCCAAGTCGGTTATTATCGGTGTACTCATCTTAATCACAGCTAGATGTTTTGTTACCTTTAATGTGGCACATCCGATTTGGATGTTAGCATTTTTAGTTTTAACGTCGGTTACATTTAGTTTATTTGGATTTATTATTGGTGTTTGGGCTGATAATTTTGAAAAGCTGCAGATCATTCCACTAATGGTCATTACGCCGTTAACTTTTTTGGGTGGAAGTTTTTACTCGATCAATATGCTTCCCGATTTTTGGCAAAAAGTATCTTTGTTTAATCCCGTTGTTTATCTGGTTAGTGGTTTTCGTTGGAGTTTTTACGAAACTTCAGACATCAATATTGGCGTCAGTTTAGGGATGACTTTTGTTTTTATGTTGATTTGTTTAATTATTATTTCGATCATTTTTAAAACTGGTTATAAAATTAAAAATTAACCATCTTAATTATTTAATTTGGTAAGTGTTTTTAATTTTATTCCCATCCCGTAAAATTTCGATTTCAACCTGTTGGTCTTTTTTTAGCATTTCCTCCAATTCGCTGGCTGCAAGGGGATCCATAACTGATTTTCCGTTATAAGTTTGTAAAATATCACCTTTTTTAAATCCCAGTTTTTCGTACACACTGCCTTTTCGAATTTTCTTAATTAGAAATCCCGATTGGTTGGGAGGGGACTTCTGCGGTGACGGTGAAGTTTTGGGAGTTTCGGCCAAAACGTTCAAGGCCAAAAATATAAAGCCGACTAGTAATTTTGTAAACATTTGAGATTCCTTGGTTAGGACGGTTAGATTTTTCCGTTTCGTAATTTTTCCATTTGCTGAGCCGGGCCATCGGGGGTTTGAATAATCCCCAATTTTACAAATCCGGCTTTTTCATAAGCACGTATGGCCTTGGAGTTTTGCGGAGCGGGGTCGGTGATTACCCGGTTAACTTGTGAACTGTTTAACATCTGATCGCTGAATTCTTGTACAAATAAAGAACCCAATCCTTTACCGATCAGTTCTTCTTCGCCGATAAACTGATCCACCCCCCAAGTTCCTTTGGGTTCAGCTGGCCACCAACCATCGCCGACCTGATTGGCGTTATAGTTTTGGATGTAACCTATTGGTTTATTTTTGTATTCAACAATAAAACAAAAAACACTGGGGTCTTGAATATTTTTTTTATATTTTTCTGTAACTTGATCTTGGGTTATCGGGCCGTCCCACATTTCGGCAACATGGGGTCGATTCAGCCAATCAAACATCAGGGGAAAGTCGGTCTCCGTCAGCAGACGGAAATTAAAATTTTTTGTGACCATAGCGGATATCGTACAAAAATATTTCCCCATTTGAAAGGGCCCTGTTGCATTAAGGCTAGGTTCCCTGTTTGCCGCGATACAGCCATAAGGCTTAGATTGGGCTTTAGATCTAATTTACATATAATTTACATATTTCCCTTGCCTAATTCCAGACTCTTCTTTATTCCTAGATAAGAGGCCTAGCTTAATTTCTAAGCATATGTGCGCCTATGGAATTGTAGTAATAAACAAAATGAACACAGCCGAAAAAATCAGACATCTTAAGTTAATTATAGATACGGTGGATGTCACCCAACCCCGGCCGTCTTGGTTTTACCGCGACCAGCTGACGGAAAATCCCAGTGTGGCTATTCCCAAAGGTGCTGTGGTCGAAATTTTAGGAAATAAAAAATATGAATGGTTTATTCAATTTCTAATACAAAATCCCGAAATCAAAACTTTTTGGGCGGAAAAAGAACAACAGGTCTTGCCCACAGCTCTGCAGCAACGGGGTTTGAATTTGGATCGAATTACTTTTGGAATTTTTGGTGAGGACTCTTATTTGTCTTTACGCAAAGTCATCCAAAGCCAAGTTTTTGATGTGATTATTTCGCCCAATTTATTTCAAGAGCTGAAATTATTGCGCGCCTTCCAATTAATGACGGAAAAATCAAACAACACTTTATTTTTGGTGGGACAGAAAACGGCTTCCACCGCCTGGCCGATTTCTTTGCAGTTAGATATTTCAAAAAAAGGCAAAGGTATTGACGTTGAAATTTTGAAACAAAGATATGGAGTCCAGCCATGATGAACGTGGCCTGCCTATGGTTTACTGAACAGTTAGCTCAACCAGCCGATTTGGAAAAGGTGGCGGAACTGTTGTTGCGTCTAAGTCCCCAGATTTGTATTCGATCACAACAGGCTATCTTTATCGAAATCGGAAAATGTAAAAATCTGTAT
>JAYVAZ010000486.1:0-8304 GCA_043750675.1 Pseudobdellovibrionaceae bacterium
AAAACTATTTGTGAGCAGCTTTGCACTCGTCTTTAGTTTTGTTCTCTTCTTTAGTGCAATCCATTTTAGCCATTTTACCCATTTTACCTGCTTTTTTCATTTCCTTATTAGCAGCCATTTCATGGCCAGCAGCAGGAGCAGCTGTAGTTGCTGTTTCGTGCCCTGCAGCAGGAGCCATAGTAGTAGTAGTTGTTGTAGCGGCTGCAGCAGGTGCTGTTGCAGGTGGGTTAGCTAAAGCAACCGAAGCGCATAATGCAACGATAGTTGATGCTAATAATTTCATGGGTATCTCCTATAATTCGGTGTTTCGAATCTTTTTTTTAAAAAGGACCATCCTTTTTTTAAAACCTATAGAAATGAATAATACTCAATCGTTGCTTAAAATAAACAAAAATCTTAACCTCCGCGAAAAAATGGTTACAAATAAGGCATTTTTTATTTACACAAAGCGCAAACCAGCAGACATTACAGCATAAAGTCGGAACTTAGATTAAAATTTTTTAATGTGAAAAAACTTAAAATCGCCCTATCAATACTGACCGGATTGCTCCTTCTTGTATTTCTGCTTATCGTCGGAATTATTTTCGTTCTTCCGGGCGCCAAAGATTTGAAAAGTCAGATGAGCAACTACAAAAACGAAAACCAAATAACTTCAGCGGAAAAAAATTCTGAGCCACCAGCCGGGTCACCTGTGGTGAATGGTGACGCCACCGTAGTTGCCGAGGGTGCGGCTGAAACCGCCAAATCTTTGCAAAAAAAACAGCAGGAAATCACTTTAGAAGAATTCATTAACCCAAATAAGCCTTTAATTCAGTTTTGCGAAAACTTATCGGACTCAACCAGTAGTGCATTTTGGGAAAAGGGAACGGGAACTCAGTTCGGGCAATACATGTCAGAACATATGTTGGATGAAAAAAAGGATCCTTATCTGGAAACTATTTTGCCGGCGTTAAAATATGCAATGCGAGGCGAACAGATGAGTAAACTGTTTGATATGGTAAAATCAGCTGATGAAAGAAAAGAAGAAGGATTTTTTGATAAGGCAGAATTTTACACGCAAATGGCATTTGCCGTGAATGAAGTCAGATCCCGCAAAGAAAAAACTGAGCAGCTGGTAGACCGTACCTATTTGTTGTTTACATTGGCGAACGCAGTCAAAAAGAAGCCCGAAATAATCAGAGAAGCTGGAACCATGGATTTTTGTAATCGCGTCCAAAGAAGTATTATGGAAGAAAGCGGTGATGATATCGAGGCCGACAAACGGAGCCTGGAAGATTTCCTGCATTTTGCCGGGTTAAAAAATACAGATGTTGATTATGACCCTAATTATAAAACGTCTTTGCAAATTAGTTCCAGTAACAATAGCATACAATTTTCGGGCGGATGGATAGACAAATACATTTCCGACCCTGTTCCCGAAAAAGGCGAGGAATCACCATGAGTTTAGACGCTAATAAAAGCCAAGATATTCCTATTGTTGAATTGGGTAATTATTTTAAGGAAGATCCGACGGCGAAGGATTTCTTTAGGTTTTTCTGGCAAAATGAAAACGCCGAAAGATTTTTTTCGCATTTAGAAAATATGGGATTATCTGCAAAAATCGGCAATGAGTTTGCGATGGTTGCTGATAAAAAATCTCCCCGTCATATTGCATTTGATCCTTTAGGTTATCCACAAAACCAAATAGATTTTGATAGCAGCTACCGCCGTCTGGAAGAATTAAGCTACGGTGAAAAAATTATTTCATTAAAGTTTGAGGAAGAATTTCTAGGTAAAAACCTATCAATGCGACACCAAGTCGGATTTGCCGGAGCTTACTATTTTGCGCAAATTGAACCCAGCCTTTTTTGCCCTATTTGTATGACCGATGCATTGGCCCGAGTATTAGAAATTCATGGCGACAAAAATAATCCGCGCGTCCAATTGGCGCTGCAACGACTTACTACAAATAACATGAAGGAACTTTGGCAGGGAGCCATGTTTTTAACTGAACGAACCGGAGGATCCGACGTAGGATCCAGTCAAGTCACCGCCGAATCAAACAAAGGTGAGTGGTTATTGTCAGGGCATAAATGGTTTTGTTCCAATGCCGATGCTAAGGTTATTTTGGCTTTGGCAAGGATGCCCAATGAAAAGGGAGAATTGATTCCTGGAACAAAAGGTTTGGGACTGTTTTTAATTATCCGCGATAAAGACACTGTAGAAAAATCAATGCACCTACACCGACTGAAAGATAAATTGGGAGTTCGTTCGATGGCGTCGGGCGAATTTACCTTGGATCAGTGCCCGGCCGTTTTAGTCGGAGGCGCTGGAGTTGGTTTCAAAATGATGACAGACATGGTGAACATGTCACGTATTTATAATTCTATTGCCAGTATCGCGATTTCCAAAAGATCTGTGTTAGAAGCCTATCACTATGGAATTAAACGTAAAGCCTTCGGTAAAACTCTGTCTGAACTGCCGCTATGGAAAATGTCTTTGGCAGAACTAACGGCGGAACACTTTGCTTTACAAAGTTTAGTTTTTTATGCAGTTCGCTGTTTAGATCAGTCAGACCTGGGGGATAAAAATCGCACGTTACTATTAAGAATGTTAACCCCAGTTATTAAGGCCCTCACTGCGAAGTTTTCAGTTTTTGCGGCGTCGGAAAGTTTAGAGTTGATCGGTGGTATTGCCTACATTGAAGAACACGTTATGCCCCGTATGTTAAGGGACGCACAAGTATTGCCGATCTGGGAAGGAACAACTAACATTCAAAGTTTGGATTTACTACGGGTCTTTTCAAAAGAAAATGTTTCAGTGATTTTGGCAGAATTAGAAAAAGAACAGTTGGTAACCAGTAAATTGAAATCGGACTTATCCGCTGTACAAAATATCAGTCCCGAAAAACTGGAATATCAAGCCAAATGGATTCTGGAAAAACTGGGTCGCGAAATTAGTTTGGCGTTAATGGAAAAGCAGTTGGAATGGTCTAAGTCGCAATCAGGCAGCGAAGGCTTTACAGATTTTTTAACGGCGAGCTTAAAAATAATCAAGCAGAGAACTTTTTTTAATTCTCCGCTGGCGGTAAGTACGCAGTCCGAAGGTTCGGACTACGATTTGATTTTAAAGAATTTTTTTAATTAGTCTGATTCACTGCTTTGAAAGCCTGAACTTCTAAACCATCGGTTTTTTTACATAAGAATAAGAAAGAGTATTCGGCCTTGGCTCCCATTTGTTGCGGAGTCACGGCACGGCAATCTGGCGGAACTGTTACACTTAAGTTGATTGGCGAAATTAAATCACCATTCGTATAAGTCCAAGCATAAACTACATTTGCTGATACTAAAGTCGAGTCAACGAATACAGAAGGACTTAGAGTCTGATCATTTCTTACGATGATCGGGCTTAACAATTCGCTAAATAAAGTCCCTGGAATAATACTGTTTCTCTTAATTGATTTATAAATGGTTTTGTTTTTACCGTTGCCAGAAACGTTCATAACGATATTACTTTTTGATTCGTAAAATGTGTAAAATTCGTTATTTGATTTCATCGACATCATAAATCCAGTCAATTGATCTTGCGCCGTTTTTGATTTCACTTCAGCATTTGCAATGGCACCTTTGTATTGGCTGTCTACAAATAAGGCGCGGCCTGAAGTTGATTTATATAGCGCATTCATTGAAATTCCGCTGTTCGAAACAACTGTTTGGCCTTTGATCTCCGTTACCTGGCTGATGGAATGGCCACTGATGTCTTCGTTATTTAAATTAATAGGACTGATATCGAAAGTATTTTTCATCATCTGCGCTGAAGTTACATTTAAAACGAAGAACTTCTTAGGTAGCACAGAACCAGCGCTGATCAGCAATTGAACTTGGTCCTTTTTCAATGATTCATCGTTTTGCGGTAAAATCGCTTCGATAGAAACATCATCTTGGAAATGCAATGACGGAATATACTTCGCCTTAATTGTGGATCTTAATAACTCGTAGAAAGAATAGTTGTCATACACCCTTGCTTTCAACATTACCTTTTCGCCCTCTGCGAAGTTAGTCATGTAGTAAATGCGGGCTTTCGTATCATTAGATTCGAAGGCGGAAGCATCTGGATTTAAATCTTCATCCAAAGCGGTGCCAAATCCTCTGAATACTGGTAATTTAATTTTTTTACCATTTACAGAACCGGTATTTAAAAACTTAAGAACTTTTGAAGCCTGTTCATCGATTACTGTGTTAGTTGGTAAAAACAAGAAGTGGTTGGCATTTCCACTGATATTGTTTTGTTGATCATCTAACAAGATATACTGAACATACTTTTTCTTCGCGATTTCAACGATAGCAGATAAAAAGTAATCGTTTTTGCCGTCGCCGTTAATGTCCACTTTTAACACTTGGGTCAATTTTGGTAAATTAGAGATCAAAAAGTCGTTCTGTTGAACTAGTTTTCCACCTAATAATTTAAAGAAATTAATTTGGATGTCTTTTAGGGCACCAGAAGCATCCTTAACATTTTTCATGTTAAAATATTCTGGATTGTTTTCGTTGCTGTTGTACACTTTTACAGTGTTCAAACTAACATCTTTAAGATCTAGTTTTGTTTCTATCGGAATTTTCACTAGTTGTGAATCGTCAACGATACTTCGAGAAATATTACCCGTGCTAACGTAAGTATTTGAAGAAGTACCTTCAGTAATAGTTACTGTATAGTCAAATTCGCTGTTTTCTTTGTAAGAGCGAATGTTTGCAGTAACTGGGATAACTTTAGATTGGCCCTTTGCCAGGTCCATCGTCGTTTTGCTTCCAGAGGAAATAACAATGTTCTCGTCTGATGAATTAATTTCGATTTTCAATCCCGTTGCCGACTTCCAATAGTTGTGTATTGGAACATCAAACGAAATTTTGTGGTCCGTTGCGGTGAGGTTGTGAATCGACTTAAAGCTTGGTCTAACTACCGAAACTTCATTCATAGCCATACTTTTTTGAATATTTAAGATTCCATTTAAAGTATATTTTTTGAAAGTAATGTCATTGGCTTTTGTCGCCGAGCTAAAAAGACGGGCTTTGATTTCGTCAATCGAAATACCGTCGAATTGAATTTTCAATAATGCCGCTGCCGCACTTACAAACGGAGCAGCTTGACTGCTGCCATTTTTAAGATCATAGCCTTTGATTGGAAATTTTTCTGGAGTCTTAATAGTAGGAATTGTACTAAGGACTTCTTCACCCGGAGCCAACATATCAACATGGCCACCGTAATTAGAGAAATTAGTTGCTTCGCCGTCTATGCTAGAGGCGCCTACGCAAATAACATCATTATAAGTACAAGGATAAACGATACCGTTATGGTTGTTATTCCCAGAGGCGGCAACAATAGTAATACCTTTTTCTAAAGCTTCCTTAAAGATGCCTTGTAATTTTGCGTTGTCGACAACAATTGGCCAACCGATACTTAAGTTGATAACATCGGCTTTGATGTCGATCGCGTAGCGCATGGCTTTCTGGATGCGTTCTTCGAATTTGTACTTCATCGGAGCATTGGCGTTGCCTTCGTCTTTTGAAGTTACTTTAATTGGAATGATTTTAATTTGATTCGATACACCGCTGACGCCAACTTCGTTGTTTTGCACAGAAGCAATGATGCCGGCCACGTGAGTTCCATGGGTAACGTCATCGATCATTGTTGGAGAGTCATCTAAAACATTCCATCCCATACAATCACCGATGTAACCATTTTTATCTTTGTCCTCGGTTGGTTTGAAAGGTTGATTTCCTTCGGCATCACATTCCGCCGAGTTTCGGTAGATGTTAGCCTTTAAATCAGGATGTTCGCGGTCCATACCGCTATCAATCACAGCTACCTTCATGGTTTTAGTAGAGTTTAATTTTAACGGGAGAGCATTAATGTCGGTAATAATATTGGTTGCCGAAACAACCGGAATATTTTTATCGTCAAACGCTTCTCTTAAAATCGTTTGGTTATTATTTTGTAAACCCCACTGATAAGAAAACAAAGGATCTTTCAGAGGAGTTTTTAGTGTCGTCGCTGGTCTAATTCCCGCTTGCGCACTGATTCCGGCTATCAAAAGTAAGTTAAATATTAATTTAGTATTTTTCATATATCACCTTATTAAATTTTGCGCACCTTCGGTGCGATTAAATTTTGTTCAACAACCAGTAAATTAAAAATTCGCTCTCGGACATATCTAAATTAGAAGTCGTGTAACGAATCGGACCTGCTAACTTTTTGCTGCCGATAAGACCTTCCGCATCTAACAAGATCGGTTCGTCAGCTGCTTCGGAACCATCACGGAAACCTTGAATACGACCGGCCAAGTAAACGTTCTTCTTTCCACCTAAAGCCACAATCAATTGATCTCCCGGTAGAACGGATTCTAACAATGAAATCATTTTTAAGGCCATTTTAGAGGCTTCTTGTACGTCCATCTTCGGATTATTTGGACTTTGCAATTCTTTGTAACCCTTTTGGAACTTCTTGAAGCTGTGCATGGTCATTTGTTCGAATCTCGTCTTAAAGTCATCTTGCGAGGCCTCGCCAAAGTTTTGTGCTGGCATTTGACCATAAGTTTGAATTAACTTTTCAATTACTGTTGGGTTTACGTTCGACAAGTAATCAAAGGCGGCTTGGTAAATGTTTAACGTCATCTCGATGTTATACAATTGAATTTTCTTAACTTGATCCAAAGCTTGTGGCCATGTCAAATTCACATTAAATCTATTATTTAATTTTTGTAGAACTGCTTCGGCATCGACGCGTTTGATTGACCAACCTTTGTAGCGGTAATTAATTTCCGAAAAAGTCTCTTGCAGAGGGCCGTGTTGGAAATCTGGTACTTCCGCATGTATCGATACGCTTCTTGTGTAAGAAGAACCTTTGATTGTGTTACCTGGATCGTCGCCGCCGGCGTTGTTAACCGAAAGGTCGGTACGATCAAACTGTTTGTTTAATCCGTATTCCACGATATTCGATACAAACGTTTGGAAGTCTTTACCTGTGCGGTCGGCTTCACTTAAGTAAATAAATGATTTGTATTTTTTCTCGGGAGTTTTCATTGTGATGTAATCCTGAGCGCGACCTTTTTTATAGCGCATCCACAAGAAATCGATACCTGTCGTTTTTTCTTTGAAATAATGCTTCAATTCCAACGGATTATCGATGTAGGCGTTTAAGGCTTCCACTGAACCATCGTCTAAAATTGATTTCAAACTGATCAAGTTTTGAACTAACTTGCCATACTGTTGTTTGTATTCGTCACTGTCAGTTTTAAGGTCTTTATTGTAAGCCGTGTTTAATTTATAAAACTTAGTTTTAGCTTCTCCTACTTTGCCAGAAAAGTTTAATCCCAAAATTTGGAATCCACTTGCACGGACTGCTAAACTGATCACACCACTTTTGTATTTTCCGTCATCTACATAGATCTGGATGTTTTTATCATCTTTTTTGTAGATATGGATTCGGTTCAAAGTAACCTGTTGGGCTTGGGCTTTTAATAACAAGTCCACGGTTCCAGTCAATGGGTAATCAAAAGTGAAACCTAAAGAGGGTCCGTAGCTGTCTTGGATTAATAATGATTCACCTTTGTCTAAATTTTTATTGAATTCAGCAAGGGCTTCAGTAACTAATTCATCTCTTTCTTTAAAGATGGCGGCTCGTTGTTCGTCAGACATTTCTGTGTCATAAGGATCAGAAAACTTCTGTGCCATGTTTACAATGCGCTCTAAGATTTTGCTTAATTTACCTTGATAGTAAGGCACGATCATATTTTTCATGGGCTCTTTTAAACCTTCGGCAATACTTTTAACCGGTCGTACGTGTGTGTAAGTGCGGTTGTAAAATACGCCAGCTTGTCCAAATAAAGTTCCGGCTTTAACTCCGTCAAACCCTAAGAACAATCCACCGTTAACGCCAAATCCAAATGTATCGGCGATTTGAATCGTGTTGTCAGTTCCTAAATAGGAACCGGCAACCACGTCACGAGACATAATTAAATTTCCAGCAAAAGTCGGAATCGCATAAGCACGGAAAGGAACTTTGTCCAATTTACCCGTTTCGAAGAACTTGTTAACCTGTTGGTTGTAAAGATCTTGCTGATGCTGCATTACTTTACCGCTGATATCGGTTTTGATTTTAGCATTAACCGTAGTTTCAATAAAATTGGAGATCACATTAGAAGTAAATTTTGATTTAAATAAGGCCTGCAATTCAGGTCCATTAATTGGCGAAGCTGGGTCACCGTAAATAAAACGTGATCCGTATCCAGGGTAAGCTTCGCTTATTTTCTTGCCATCAACCACTTCTTCG
>JAYVAZ010000487.1:0-2862 GCA_043750675.1 Pseudobdellovibrionaceae bacterium
AAATGAAATGGCCTTAACCGCGTCACATCTAGAGGCTTTCTATGCCATTTCGCAGACACTTAATTTTACGAAGGCAGCTGCTAAATTGCACTTAACACAATCGGCTTTGTCTCAAAGAATCATCAATCTAGAAGAAGAACTGGGTACGACTTTATTTATTCGGGACCGCGCCGGACTTAAACTGACAGAAACGGCGCTCAGTTTAGTTCGCTATTGCCAGATGAAAGATCACTTAGAAAAAGACTTCCTGTCTGGATTAAAAAATGAAAATGCCAACGAACTGAAAGGTTTGGTGCGAATCGGTGGGTTTTCTTCGGTTACTGCATCCGTTTTGGTTCCCATTATCGCGCTACTCAGTAAACAACATCCGGGCATTAAACTACAAGTGCTCACTTCCGAAGTGCATGACATGTTTGACCTTCTTAAACGCGGCGAAATTGATTATATGATCTTAGATGATCGATTGGATCGACAAGAATTAGAGCGCATCCAACTGGGTAAAGAAAAGAATTTTCTAACTAAGGGAAAGAATCTTTCTGTTGGCGAAATTTATTTAGATCACGATGAGAAAGATGAAACCACCTTTCAATATTTTAAATTAGCAAAAACGAAATTAAAAAGTATCGAAAGACATTATTTGGATGATATTTACGGCCTCATTGAAGGCGTTAAATGCGGTTTAGGCAAAGCCGTACTACCTTACCATATTTTAAAAAACGAAAAGTCGATAGAGATTATCAACGAAGATATTTTTTTAGAAATTCCGGTCTATTTGTATTTCTTTTCTAGACCTTATTATTCAAAACTACATGAAGTACTAATCAAAGACCTGAAAGTCGGTTTTCAACGCCGACTTTCCGAATAAAAAATATTAATTGGTGATTCTATTCACCTTTTTTATGTTTCTTTTTCTTTTTAGCTGCTTTTTTGCCAGCTTTTTTCATTTCTTTTGTCGGCGCCACAAGCGCCTGACCTGTAGTATCTTGACCGGCTGATTCGTGCACTGCGGGAGCATCAGCTGAAGGTACCGCTGGAGGTTCATTTGCTTTAACCGAAAGTGTAAATACTAGACCTACCAATAATGTAACCAATTTCATAACTTCTCCTAAAAGTAATTTATTTTCCTGATAATAATCCTATCAAAGCTGGTTCTAAAATCTACGAAAAAAACATTAAAAACTTTTAATCTGATTTCATCTTTGATCTTCGTCTTGATAAATCATAAACTGCATCATGCGATTTAAAAAATTCGGCTCCATTTTTATTTTTCTGTTTATGTTTACTGCTATAGCTTTCGCCGGGGAAGAAAAAGAGCTGGATTTGCCTATTGAAAACGACCATTGGTTCGGACTAAAAGCAGAAACGCTGTTTCCGTTGTACGTTGGCATTGGACCAAGATTGTTTGTTGCGCCAAAATGGGAAACTTCCTTGTTAGTTGGTTTTACCCCGAAAGCTTACTATCAGACCATAGGAACGATGGCTGCGAACTTTTCCGGCAATGCCGCCTATAAAGACGTCTTGGAAGCCGCCTTTCAAAATAATTCGCTCACTCGGCTAGATCTTACTTATCAATTCGCTGACCATCAGGCCGGTTGGGGCCTGGGATCAGCCGTTTCAAGGCTGCATGCCTCTGGGCGGGCTGAAATTGATTCGGTTTTGGCGGCGGGAACAGGAAATGTTTTTACCGGGTTAATCAATTTACTTATTGCTGCAGGAAAAGACACAAAAGTTGATATGGATACGACGATTAATATCGGAGAAGTGTTTTGCACTTACCGTTGGAACTCATCCTCGCGACTGATAGTCACCGGAATTTTCGGTATAGCAAAGGTTTTGTCTGCTAACGTTGCAATCAAGACCGACCTACCTAATTTCGAATCAAGTAATTCAGGCAAAAAACTGATCAGCAATACCGAAGCTGACATTGAAGATATTATCGTACGCTACGGCCTAAGTCCCACAGTGGGAGCCCAGCTTAGCTACTTGTTTTAATCCAATAATAGCGACCGTTGGCGCCCTCAAATATAAAGGTGTCCAACTTTAGAACATCAAATAATTAACCTATATTTCGTACATTTTCGTACCAGGTTGAAACATTTTAGTCCTTTACACGCTACATTAATTTCGATGAAGGCCGATAAGTTTGGTATATGGCACAAGATAACAATGGCGTTTTAGAAATTAAAAATAACTTGATGTGCTCGGCTTCAAAAAATTTTTTCGTGGACGGCATGAAATTAGCGGTTCCGGTTTATTTGAAAATCAAAGACAACCATTATCTGCTGATCGGTAAAAAAGAAGACAAAGCCAACTTTAGCAATCTTCATAGTTATCAAAATCCAAGCACCTTGGTTTTTGTTAAAAAAGATGACTATATTGATCTGATTCACCATGTAACCAGTGTCACCGAAAGTATTCTGAACAATGCACAAGCTCCGATTTCTATTAAAACTAAATTTATCGCAAGCCTAGCTGATTCGGCATTAAGTTCCTTAGATGGAAAAGGTGTCGCGAATGTGGCGCAATTACAGAGGGTATCGCAATTTATCGTTGGTTTAGGAAAACACTTTCCTGATTTCAATTCGGTAATGCAGATCTTAGGCCAACTTCCCGAAACTGAGTCTAAACACGCAATGGCCACCGCCCTGATTTCGGTATTAATTTGTGAAGAAATGGGCCTAGTTCATAAGGCCGCTGTTGAAAAAGCCGCACTCGGAAGTTTGCTTCATGATGTCGGTTTAAATTTTATTCCCAAAGGTATTTCCGGCAAAGCTAAACATCTATGGACTCCAGATGAATACGAAATTTATGAACAACATCCTTTAAAAGGTGCTGAAATCTTAAGGGATCTTAAAGACATTT